>CAZWBV010000007.1:0-22530 GCA_964632225.1 uncultured Gammaproteobacteria bacterium
CCACCAAGTATTCTTTGCTTTGTTCTTGCCCTTGTTTTCGTTCTTGTTTATAAAGCCGCTTGTGTCTCACCTTAACTTGATTTGTGAGCACATTCAGTTGGTCGATTGAACCCGTCGCAGCAATAAAATTTTTATCAAAATAGGCGATAAAGTTTTCTAAATGATCTGTTGTGTCCCGGTCGGGATCGACAGAGATGAAGACAATTTGGATTTTGTTTTGTTCGTTTTTTTCAGTTAATAATTTATTTAGAGTTGCCATTTCACTTAGTGTTGTGGGACATACATCCGGACAGTTGGTATAACCAAAAAACAGGAACGTCCAGTTTTCTCTGAGTTGACGATCTGTAAATGGTTTGTTATCCCCTGTTTGTAGCGAAAAAGCCGACATGGAAATCGGTTTATCTAACAATATTCGTTTAAGCGGGTCTGTTAGTTGAGTGCGGTAAAGTTGCCATAGCACAATAGCTGCAATGACGCTCAGGACAAGAACAATAAATATGCGATTATTATGTAGAAAAGAGGGCTTTACGGTCATTCAGTGTACTAATTTTCCTAGATTTTCCTAGAGCGAACGTGCCCGATATTATATTCATATAGTTCCTAAAATTGCCAGAATATCGCTATACTATCGGTTTTCGGTTTTTGAAAATAGTTTGTTTTGAAAATAGTCGGCCTTTATTTAAGTTTAGGGCCAAATTTAATGGGAGCTATTCTATTATGCCCAAATTTGTGGGTGAGGAAAACTATAGCCATGGCTCGGATGATGCTGTAGGGATACTTATTGTTAACCTGGGTACGCCTGATGCACCGACTGCTAAGGCGGTACGTCGATATTTAGCGGAGTTTTTATGGGATCCGCGTGTGGTCGAGATACCACGGCCTATCTGGTGGCTAATATTAAATGGTTTTGTATTGACGACACGTCCGGCGAAATCTGCGGCAGCCTATCGACGTGTTTGGACAGACGAGGGCTCACCCTTGTTGAGAATTTCTGAAAAACAGACAGAGGCGTTACGTGGTAAGTTAAAAAGTACGTTGCCGGGGGGGGCGGTTAATATCGAATTAGGTATGCGGTACGGAAATCCGTCAATTGCATCTGCACTGGATAAGTTACGTGAACAAAAATCCCGGCGCATTTTGGTATTGCCTCTTTATCCGCAATACTCAGCGACAACGACGGCAACGGCGTTTGATGAAGTCGCACGCGTATTGAAAAAATGGCGCTGGCTTCCAGAGATGCGATTTGTCAATCAGTATCATGATGATATGGCCTATATTGAATGTTTGGCGAGCAGTATTAAGGAAGCCTGGCAAGCGCATGAACAACCAGAAAAGTTGTTATTTTCCTTTCATGGAATGCCCAAGCAATTTTTATTGGCGGGCGATCCCTATCATTGTTATTGTCAAAATACAGCGCGGCTCGTTGCTGAAAAATTAAATCTAAAAAAAGATCAATGGTTGTTGTCATTCCAATCGTTATTTGGAAAAGCACAATGGCTTAAACCTTATACGCAATCGACGCTGCAGGAATGGGGGGATAAGGGAGTAAAACGCGTCGATGTGATTTGCCCGGGATTTTCTGCTGATTGTTTGGAAACACTGGAAGAAATCGCCATGTTGAATAAAGAGTTTTTTGTTGATGCGGGCGGTGAATCACTTAACTATATACCTGCGTTAAATGACCGCGCTGATCATATCGACATGTTAGCGAATATTGTTATGCGCCACACCCAGGGCTGGCCAGAAACAGATTCCGCCAGGGATGACAGTAAGGCAAAAGCGGAAAAAAATCGGCAGTTAGCGTTGACGTTGGCGTTAGAAATGGGCGCGAAGAAATAGTGGCGCAGGGGGTTCTTTTTGTGGTTATTTGGCCTGTTTTGTAGACTTTTTTTTAAGCTTTTTTTAAGCTTTTTTTAGGCTTTTTTTAGGCTTTTTGTTAGGTAATGTTAGGTAGCGGTGACAATGGTTGATTGGTCAAATATAAAGACTATCCTGCTCGATATGGACGGCACGTTGCTGGATTTGAATTTTGATAATTATTTTTGGCAACAGCATCTGCCAATTCGTTATGCGGAAAAACATGCTATGCAACTGGATGCAGCAAAAAAATACCTGGTGCCGTTGTTTCAAAAAATTGAAGGGACGATGAATTGGTATTGTGTCGATCATTGGGCGCGTGAATTAGATATGGATATCGAGCTATTAAAACAGGAAGTGGATCATTTGATTGTTGTACATCCCCACGTAATTGATTTTTTAATCGCGGCAAAGTCCCACGATAAACGATTGGTAATGGTGACAAATGCACATGGAAAAAGCCTGGAAATTAAAATGAAGCGAACCGAATTAGGCAAACATTTTGATGAAATAATTTGTGCGCATGATTTTGGTTTACCAAAAGAGGATGTGGCATTTTGGGATAAACTTCAAGCGCGTGAGCCTTTTGATAAAATGGCAACGTTGTTAGTCGACGACAACTTATCCGTTTTGCGTTCCGCGAAGAAGTATGGCATTCAATATTTATTGGCAGTCAATAACCCGGATACCAAACAACCCTCCCGCAACGTAAAAGAATTTCAAGCAATAAACCATTTTAAAGATTTGCTGCCAGTGCATAACTAACTGTTGTAACTCATTGATTAGTCGTCAGGTTACGCCATTATTCTGCATATGAGTGAAATCTTATATAGATTTTCAGCACAATATCTTATAAAATCAGTCAACTATTATTGGTTCTAAACACCCCAAAACGTTAGTTGTATCAAAACGTTGTATGAGGAGATTGTATGAGGACCGTTGTGTCAGGACCATTGTATGAGGATGACCACTATGCAAGCAGAAGTAAATGGCAAGAACATTCAGCTCAGTGAGGCGGGTTGGTTAGAAGACCTGAATGAATGGAGCGAAGAGTTAGCTGCCGAAATAGCCAAGAATGAACAAATCGCTGAATTAAGCGATGAGCATTGGGACATTATTAATATGGCGCGGGAATACTTTCGTGACAACGGCGTGGTGGCAGAACCGCGTGCATTTTCAAAAATAATGAAAAAGAAATTCGGACCACAACGCAGTGATCAAAAGTACATATATTCCTTGTTTCCGACCGGATTGATTAAATGTGCGAATAAAGTAGCAGGCCTGCCCAGGCCAAAAGGCTGTAGTTGAAAATTAGGTAGTTGAGAACATGTAGTTGAGAACATGCAGTTGAGAACATGCAGTTGAGAACATGCAGTTGAGAACATGCAGTTGAGAATCAATTAGTTAGATTAAATTAGGTTCATTATGTGTTACGTCAATAGCCGGATCATCGCCGTTGCGGCATTGGACAGTGTCCGGTCTGCGTGATACACCGCACCCAGCGTACGTTGAAAATTCAATCCTGTTACATTAATAATTCGGTCGTCTTTTTTATTTAACATCGAGATCGGCAACACGCTCCAACCCAGCCCAATATTGACCATCATTTTGATGGTTTCCAGATAGTTGGTTGACAGACTGACATTGAGTGAAATCCCCAATGGTGTAAACACCCGCTCCAGTACCTCGCGTGTATAGGTACCCCGTGCCGGTAAAATAGCAGGCCAAAGTGACAGGGTTTCGGCAGAGACTTTCTTATTGGTTGCCAGAGGATGGTTTTTACCGACCACGACGCATAATGGATCCTGCCAGACCTGCAGCATCACCAGCTTGTCTATTTTATCTAAAGGTAATGTCACAATGCCTAATTCCAGATCACCCTGAACGACCGCAGTACACGCTTGTTCAGAGTCCATAAATTGTAAATCAAGTTCCACATCTTCATGGTGATGGGTAAAAGTGCGCAATACCGGGGGTAATCTGTGCAAACCGATATGGTGACTGGTTCCAATGCTTAATCGACCTTCGATTTTACCGGATAATTTGGAAACGGCACGTTTACTGTCTTCCAGTTCGATGATGACACGTTGTGCACGCGGCAATAACGTGTGGCCCGCTTCGGTAAGCGCAATTTTTCTACCTATGCGGTCGAAGAGTTTTGTATCCAGTTCAGATTCCAGTGCGGCAATGCGTTTGCTGACGGCGGGTTGCGTTAAAAAAAGCTGCTCGGCGGCCAACGAAAATGAGCCGTTTTTTGCGACCATGAGAAAGGCCTGTAACGCGTTAGTATCCAAGTTTTACGTTTATGTTCATATGAATATTAAGAGGACTCATATGAAGAATATATATACTATTCCTGTTAGTAATAGTATATATGAAAAATATGAATTTGTGTTATGAGTTATGTCGCCGTAAGATCAAACTCAAATAGCATGAATTTACAAGCCGATGGCATTCTTAGCGGGATCAGGCAGCGAGGGCAAGCACATGGCAGCAAAAACACTTTACGACAAATTATGGGATGCACACACAGTGCGAACCGATGAAGATGGCACGACCCTTCTTTATATAGATCGGCATTTAGTGCATGAGGTGACGTCACCCCAGGCATTTGAAGGCATGCGCATGGCGAATCGACCGCTTTGGCGTCGCAATGCGAATCTTGCAACGGTTGATCACAACGTGCCGACGACGGATCGAGGTAAAGGTATAGCGGATGCCGTTTCGCGTTTGCAGGTTGAAACACTCGATCAAAATTGCAAAGATTTTGGTATGACTGAATTCGATATGCACGATCCGCGTCAAGGCATTGTACATGTCATCGGCCCGGAGCAGGGGGCCACTTTGCCCGGTATGACATTAGTGTGTGGTGATTCACATACGTCAACGCACGGTGCATTAGGTACATTGGCCTTTGGAATAGGGACATCGGAAGTCGAGCACGTGCTTGCCACGCAATGCCTGATCCAGAAAAAATCTAAAAACATGTTAGTACGTGTTAACGGTCAAACGGGAACGGGTGTCACAGCAAAGGACATTGTACTTGCGGTTATCGGAAAAATAGGCACTGCCGGTGGTACCGGTTATGCAATTGAATTTGCCGGCGAGGCTATTGGTGAATTATCCATTGAAGGCCGAATGACGGTGTGCAATATGGCGATAGAGGCGGGTGCGCGTATCGGCATTATTGCGGTGGATGATAAGACGATAGACTACGTGAAGGGCAGACCTTACTCGCCTATAGATGAGCTTTGGAACAAAGCGGTGTCTGCATGGGCTGATTTGCACAGTGATCAGGGTGCGCAATTTGATCTTGTTGTTGAGTTTAACGCCAAAGACATCATACCGCAGGTTACCTGGGGTACTTCACCGGAAATGGTTGTGCCGGTTGATGCAACCGTGCCAGATCCGCTAAATGAGCGCGACCCGGTTAAGCGTGAAGGCATGCAATGCGCTTTGCAATATATGGGGTTGCAGGCAAATAAGCCTGTTTGTGACATTGACGTCGATAAAGTATTTATCGGTTCTTGTACAAATTCGCGAATTGAAGATATTCGTGCAGCGGCGCACATCGCAAAAGGACGGCGTGTGGCAGGCAATGTCAGGTTAGCCATGGTGGTACCGGGTTCGGGTTTGATTAAACGACAGGCAGAAGAAGAAGGGCTGGATAAAATATTAATTGAGGCGGGTTTTGAGTGGCGTGAACCCGGTTGTTCAATGTGTCTGGCGATGAACGCAGATCGACTTGAGCCAGGTGAACGATGTGCATCGACATCGAATCGTAACTTTGAAGGCCGACAGGGTCAGGGCGGACGAACTCATCTGGTGAGTCCTGCTATGGCAGCGGCGGCGGCAGTAACAGGGCATTTTGTTGATGTTAGAGATTTTAACTGAGTAGCAGGCCAGGCGTAGTTAGTACTACCCATTACAATAAGGTGGATGTTATGCAAAAGTTTGAAAAATTTAGCGGTGTCGTTGTGCCATTGGATCGTTCCAATGTGGATACTGACGCGATTATTCCCAAACAATTTTTAAAATCAATAAAACGGTCTGGTTTTGGTCCGAATTTATTTGATGCGTGGCGTTATTTGGATAACGGTGAGCCGGGAATGGATAACAGTCAACGTCCTGTTAACCCGGATTTCGTTTTCAATGAGACACGATACGAAAATGCATCTGTTTTGTTGGCACGAAAAAATTTCGGTTGTGGATCAAGTCGCGAACATGCACCCTGGGCATTGCAGGATTTTGGTATTCGCGTGATAATCGCCTCCAGTTTTGCGGATATTTTTTATAACAACTGTTTTAAAAATGGATTACTGCCTGTGGTGTTGGCAGAGAAGGATGTCGATAATTTATTTAACCAGGTGCAAGCAGCGCCAGGTTATTGTTTGAGTATTGATCTTGAATCACAAACGATAACGGTGCCCGATGGCGATGTGATTTCATTTGATGTCGATGCTTTTCGCAAGCATTGTTTATTAAATGGCTTGGATGACATCGGATTAACAATGAAATATGTTAAAGAGATTAAGGCCTATGAACAAAGACGGCAACAGTTAACACCGTGGTTGTTTTAGCGTTTGAATTTAACCACGCACGCAGAAGAGGATTTTAAACCTCATGTCTGATCTGCGTGTTGTTCCTGATTAACATAAATAAAAAGGAGCTACTAAGGTGTGACTAAGAAAATATTGGTACTACCAGGTGACGGAATTGGGCCGGAGATTGTTGCTGAAGCAATTAAGGTCATTGAACGGCTACAAGCTGATTCTGGTTTGGATATTGAGCTACAAGCCGGTTTAATAGGCGGCTGTGCTTACGATGCGACAGGGCATCCACTGCCGGATGAAACGCTGCAGTTGGCCAAAGAAGCGGACGCTATATTACTCGGCGCCGTAGGCGGGTATCAGTGGGAATCATTGGATATCGCTGTGCGGCCGGAAAAAGGTTTGCTTGGGTTGCGTTCAGGTCTGGCCATGTTTTCAAATTTGCGGCCTGCTATTTTATATCCACAACTTGCCAGTGCGTCCACGCTAAAAGCCGAGGTTGTTTCTGGTCTCGATATTATGATTGTACGCGAATTGACCGGCGGCATTTATTTTGGGCAGCCGCGGGGTATTCGAACGATGGAAAATGGTGAGCGACAGGGATTTAATACGCTGGTTTACAGCGAGTCAGAAATTAGGCGTATTGCCCATTCTGCCTTTAAAATTGCAATGAAACGTGATAAGCGAGTTTGTTCAGTCGATAAAGCAAATGTATTGGAGTGTACAGAATTATGGCGCGCAGTGGTGACCGAGGTTGCGAAAGCGTATCCAGAGATTGAGTTAACGCATATGTACGTGGATAATGCAGCAATGCAATTGGTAAAAGCACCAAGACAATTTGATGTCGTGGTTACGACAAATATGTTTGGCGATATACTCTCTGATTGTGCCGCGATGTTAACAGGTTCAATTGGCATGTTGCCCTCGGCGTCATTAGATGCAAACGGTAAAGGGTTGTATGAACCCATACATGGCTCCGCCCCGGATTTAGCGGGTAAAAATGAGGCGAATCCTTTGGCGACGATATTGTCGGTCTCTATGATGTTACGTTATTCATTGGGTGAAACCAAGATGGCGGATCGGATTGATGACGCTGTCAATAGAGTACTGGATGAGGGTATTCGAACATACGATATTTTTACAGAGAATTTAAAGAAGGTCACCACGAGTCAAATGGGTGATGCGGTCGCCGCAGCATTGTGATTGTTGCGTTATTATTACATACGTGTTGAATATTTTTTGTAACCTTATTATAAACTTTTTAGAAAAGAATATAATTTCAAAAAAATTAAATTAGTTTAGCGATGGATGAAGAAATATGACGCGAGCGATGAGTAGACGTGATGATAACACCTATGATGTTGCCGTAGTGGGTGCAACAGGCGCAGTGGGTGAAACAATGATTTCTATTTTACAGGAACGCAAATTTCCTGTCGGTACACTTTACCCGTTGGCGAGCAGTCGGTCTGCAGGGGGTAAAATACAATTCAATGGCCATTATATTACTGTTCAGGATTTGGCCGATTTTGATTTCTCCAACGTGCAAATTGGGTTGTTTTCTGCTGGCGGTGATGTTTCTGCCAAATACGCGCCCAAGGCGGCGGCGGCAGGGTGTGTGGTGATCGACAATACGTCACATTTTCGTTATGACGATGATATTCCGTTGGTCATACCCGAAGTAAATCCCCACACGATTGAACAATATAAGAACAGGGGGATCATCGCTAACCCGAATTGCTCCACAATACAGATGCTCGTGGCGCTAAAGCCCATTTATGACGCAGTTGGTATTGAACGAATTAATGTGGCCACCTATCAAGCCGTCTCTGGGACTGGAAAAGAGGCGATAGAGGAGCTTGCCGCGCAGACGGCTGCCCTTTTAAATACCAAGGAAATCAACACCCGTGTTTACCCAAAACAGATAGCTTTCAATACTTTACCGCAGATTGATGTGTTTTTGGATAATGGCTATACAAAAGAAGAAATGAAAATGGTCTGGGAAACTAAAAAAATATTTGAAGATGCCGATATACGTGTTAACCCGACTGCGGTGCGTGTACCTGTATTCTATGGGCACGCAGAAGCGCTTCACATTGAAACACGTGAAAAGCTAACGGCAGAGGCGGCGAGGACGTTATTAAGGGATGCACCCGGTATAATCGTGCTGGATAAAAGAGAATCTGGCGGTTATCCAACATCGGTAACAGAAGGGGCTGGAAGTGACCCCGTCTATGTTGGACGAATCAGAGAGGATATATCTCATCCATGCGGATTAGACCTTTGGGTCGTTGCGGATAATGTGCGCAAGGGAGCGGCGTTAAACAGCGTACAAGTCGCTGAAATTTTGGTAAAAGAGTATCTATAAGCTATAGTTAGCATTTATAAGTCAACAGGACATGGAACTTAAGCTTTAACTCATTGTTTAATAAGACGGAATTGATCTATTTGTGGGTGATTTCTCAACAACGACTCGACTCTCATTAATCGAGAAGTAACGAGAACCCCACCAATAAAACAGTCCCATCATTATATAGAGACGGATGGAGTGAACATGGTTAAAAGATTGGCCCTGATTTTGGCCGCATTATCTTGGATTTCACCATTGAGTGTATATGCCTTAGGGCTGGGTAGCATTGATATGCGATCCACGCTAAATCAGCGTTTGGATGCCCGCATAGAATTGATGCGGGTCAGAGGTGACGAATTAAATGGTCTGGAAGTTTCTTTGGCGACAGTGGAGACTTTTCGACGTGCAGGTATTGACCGACCCAACTTTTTAACGCGCATCAAATTTGAGCTGGTAAAACCTTCATCGGGTGGAAAACCTTATATCCGTCTGTCTTCTTCAAAACCCATTACTGAGCCTTTTTTGAATTTCCTTATCGAAGTGAACTGGTCAAATGGTCGATTATTGCGTGAATTCACCGTGTTGGTGGATCCACCGGTCTTATCTGCAGAACGCGAGCAAAGATCAATTCAAGCGCCAGTCAGCCGACCTGCGCCGGTACAGCAGCAGCCAAGACGTGCACCGGCACGTACCGCGCGTGCGGTACCGCCACCGCAACAACGCACAAGACGTAGCGTGCCGCCCAGAGCATCCAGACCGGCACCGGAAATTCTGCAAACCGCTGCGGGTGGTATTGAATATGGGCCCGTGAAACGTGGCGATACGCTTTGGGAAATTGCGAATCAAATGCGTTCTGGCAGCTCTGTTTCTGTACCTCAAATGATGATGGCGTTGCTGGAAAGTAATCCGAGAGCGTTTATTGACAGCAATGTCAATAATTTAAAAATGGGGCATGTGTTGCGATTGAGTGACGTAGACTCTGCAGAGTCTATTAGTTCCGGTGAAGCTGCCCGCATGGCAAGTTTGCAGTGGGATGAATGGAAAGTAGCGAAAGGGTTAACGGTCGGGTCCACGCCATCAAGAACACGCACGGCCTCCGGCCAGGCGAAGCGTGATGCACGTGTTAAATTGGTCAGTCCGGGTGACGGGGAGGATGGCACGGGTACACCCCGTTCGGTGGCAGAGGGCAGTCAAGTCGCTCGCCTGAATGAGGAATTGTCTTTATCGCAAGAAGCATTGGATGCGACACGACAAGAAACGAAGGAATTAAGTGGCCGGCTGGATGCGTTGAAAGGGCAAATGGAAACAATGAAACGCCTGGTTAATTTAAAAGATAATCAGCTTGTTGCTTTGCAAAATCAGTTGAAAGAGGCGGGAGAAACGCCTGAATTAAAAGATTCTACTGAATCGCAAGCGTTATCAGAAGCATTATCCTCGGCAGAATCTGAACCTACCGCTGAACAATTGGCCGCTGAATTTGGTGAAGCTGATACCAGTGAAAAAGCCAGTGGAATTAGTACAGATGAGCAGTCTGAAATGGAAGCGATTCTTTCTGGCGACGGGGGAGAGTCGCAAGTCATTAGTGCTGAACAATTGGCGGTTGAAGACGCGGTATCACAAGCTGATCAAGCAAGTGAAACAACTGAAGGTAGCGATATCGTAGCAACTCTGATGGCTATTCCCGGCAAAATAATGGACGATCTTAAATTGCTCGTTGGGGTCGTTGTCGTGCTTCTGGTTCTCGGCGGGTTTGCCTGGTTGGTGGTACGTCGCCGTAACCTGCAACAATTCCAGGAAAGTATCTTAACCGGACAAAGTTCAATCGGGGACGTTGCCGCAATCTCTGAATCACCCAGTGAAGATGCATCCTTTATGAGTGATTTTGCGGTAAGCAGTATGGAAGGCATTCAAACCGACGTCAGCGAAGTTGACCCGATTTCCGAAGCCGATGTTTACCTGGCGTATGGTCGTTATAAACAAGCTGAAGAATTAATCACCAGTGCGATTCAAAACGATTCAGACAGAGCCGATCTCAAATTAAAAGCGCTGGAGATTCAATACGCCGCCAAAGATAAGGAGGCATTTGAATTGCAGGCCGAGATGTACCAAGACGGCTTGAGAGACACTGAACACTGGGCCAGAGTAACCGAAATGGGCCAGGAATTGTGTCCTGATAATGCGATGTTCTCCGTTGGTGCGGGTGGCGCTTTGGGAGCGTCAATGGATAACGCTGTTGAGGAGGCGGGCGATCTTGATTTTAGTGACAGTGAGTTTGCCAGTAGTGAGTTCGCCGACCGTGGTGCTGATAGCTTCGGTACAGACGACAACACGTCGGCCAAGCAAGCCGTTGATGGTCTCGACTTTGATTTGGGCAGTGATGATGATACCGATGTGACTCGGATTGTTGGGATGCCTGAGTCTGAAGTGGACGATAACTCGCTTGATTTTGATCTTGGTGATTTTGATACAGGCGGCGCTTCCAGTAAAACAGAGCAAATGGATGCGATCTCTGAGATGTCCGAAAAAGGTATTTCTTTAGAAGACACTGCCACAGAAGATAATTCATTTGATTTTGATCTGGGTTCATTTGAGGCTGATGAATTGACCCCAGGTACAAATGATAACGAACGCATTGCGAGTGGTGAGGACATCATGACCGCAGAATCAGCAGATGACAATTCGTTGGATTTTGATCTTTCACTGGATGATTCACCCGTTGCTACAGAGGAAGAAGAAATCAGTATGGAAATTACAGAAGACGATATGGAGGCAGAACTGGATGACAGCTTGTTTGCAGACGTCGATGAAGTGGGAACAAAACTGGATCTGGCAAAAGCCTATATTGACATGGGCGATTCTGATGGGGCCAAGAGTATTCTTGATGAAGTGTTAGAAGAAGGCGATGATTCGCAGAAGAATGAAGCCGAGGGTTTGATGGCACAAATGGCTTGAGAGTGCGTATATCTGGGTTATAATAAGGCGGCATTTATGTCGCCTTTTTTTTGCACATGTTAAGTGTGTAGTTAAGTGCTGAGTGCTGAGTGCTAAGTGTCGGTACTTAGCACTCAGCACTTAGCACTTAACACTTAACACTTAACACTTAACACCTAACACTCCGAGCTTAAAATCAATCATGCACCCAGTCATACGATTTATATCACTAATTTTGTTTAGTTTTCTTATCGCCAGAAGTTCAATTTCGATATTGATAACCGGGTTTAGCCTGGTTGTCGCTTTTTACGTCATCACCTCGTTGAACTATTTGTATGACGCGAAAATAATGTTAGCAAGAATGCGCTGGTTTTTTCTTTCGATGATCATAATGTATTTCTGGTTTACGCCCGGTGATACCTTATTTGGTATTCAATCTGTGTGGTTGCCGACAATGACTGGTATTGAGCTGGGTCTAACCCGTGTATTTTCGTTGCTGATTATTATTTTGGCGGTAAATCTGTTTTTGAAGACAACAGAAAAAAGCGATGTGATGTCAGCATTAATCTGGCTGACTTATCCATTGAGTGTCTTTGGTGATTTTCAGCAGCGTTTTGCAGTGCGTATGACATTGACATTGGACGTCGTTGCCCAGGTTCAGGCGCTTTGCGATAGTTTGAATAAAGAGCGCCGGAATAAAAAACAACAAAAAATGGAAAACCCAATCACTAAAATAAGTGCAATTGTTGCGAGTGTTTACCAACAAGTGTTGACCAAAGCACAAAATTCACCCTGTGAGCCAATAGACATTCTAAAACCAACATCGCCGCCACTGTATCAGTGGATTTATTTGCCCTGTCTTGTTGTTGTTTTATTAGGAAATCCTTGGCTAGTTTAACCCGTACTTTAACTTGAGTGTTTGTAGTACAGGTTGCTTAAATATGAAAACTTTTTTATGAGAACATATTTTTATGAGGATATTTTTTTATGAGGACAATGCCAAGAGAATTGCGTCATGCGAATTGCATTAGGTGTTGAGTATGATGGTTCCCGTTTTTGTGGCTGGCAGCATCAAGAAGGTGTGCCTACAGTACAGGACAGTGTCGAGTTGGCCATTTCAGCCGTCGCCGATCATTGTGTGAAAGTAACTTGTGCTGGGCGCACGGATACCGGTGTACATGCTCTGCAGCAGGTCATTCATTTTGATAGTGATGTTATACGCGAAGATAAGTCCTGGGTGTTTGGCTCAAATACAAATTTACCCGGTGATATAGCGATTGTTTGGGCAAGGCGAGTGGCCGATGAGTTTAATGCGCGCTTTTCGGCGGTTAGGCGTCGATATCGCTATGTGATTTTTAATCGACAAATCCGGCCGACATTTTTGGCAAAACGAGTCTGTTGGGATTATCGGCCATTGGACGTTCAGCGTATGACGCAAGCCGCAGCTTATCTGTTGGGTGAACATAATTTTAGCTCGTATCGAGCCCAGGCCTGTCAGGCAAAAAGTCCGGTTCGAACACTTTATGAATTGCAGATCCAGAAAAAGGATGATCTAGTCATTATTGATGTAGAAGCCAATGCATTTTTACAACACATGATCCGAAATATCGCGGGTGTGTTAATGGCTATTGGTGCGGGTGAGAAACAGCCTTGCTGGGCTAAGGAGGTTCTGGATGCAAAGGATAGAACGGCAGGGGGCATCACTGCGTCGCCAAATGGGTTATACTTTATCGATGTGAAATACCCGAAAATTTATGATCTACCACGACTTTCTGATACACGGATGGTTTGGTAGGTTTCCACCCTCAACAGAAATACATGATATTATGCGAACCCGCATTAAAATTTGTGGCATTACAAAAGTTGAAGATGCGGTACAAGCTGCTCGATTAGGGGCAGATGCGATCGGCATGGTGTTTTATGATGCCAGTCCAAGACACGTCTCTGTCGAACAGGCTGGCAAAATCGTTGCCGCGTTACCCCCGTTTTTCACGACGGTTGCATTGTTTGTTAATGCAGCGCGTCCGCAAATACACCGTTTATTAGAACACGTTCCCATCGACTTACTTCAATTTCATGGCGATGAAGCACCCGATGAATGTGAAGTGTATGCAAAGCCGTACATCAAGGCGATTCATATGAAAAAAGGTGTTGATTTACTTGATGCGGAAAAACAATACTGTACTGCGAACGGACTATTGCTCGATACTTTCGTAACAGGTCAGCCCGGTGGTACTGGCGAGAGATTTGACTGGAAGAGGGTGTCAGCTGAAATAACAAAACCTGTTATATTAGCCGGAGGACTGACAGCGGCCAATGTCGCGACTGCTATTCAAAAAATCAGGCCCTATGCTGTTGATGTAAGTAGTGGTGTAGAGTCAACCAAAGGTATCAAAGATATCGTTAAAGTTGCTAATTTCATTAAGGCTGTGCAACGCACAGAGAATCAGGAATAATTCAGTTAGAACTTAATTGCCAAATAATGCTATAAAAGCAAGGTATATGGAGATGAGTGTGAGCAAAGAGCAGTATTCGTTCCCTGACGAAACGGGTCACTTTGGACCTTATGGTGGCGTGTTTGTGGCAGAAACACTGATGCACGCTTTGCAGGAATTGCGAGAAGCCTATGAACGGTATTTAAAAGACGACCAATTTATTAAAGAACTCGATGAGGATTTAACAGACTATGTTGGCCGGCCTTCGCCTCTCTATCTGGCACAACGATGGACAGCGAATGTGGGTGGCGCCAAAATTTATTTGAAACGCGAAGATCTTAACCATACTGGCGCACATAAAGTGAATAATACCGTTGGCCAGGCCCTGCTTGCAAAGCGTATGGGAAAGACCCGCATCATCGCTGAAACAGGCGCTGGTCAGCACGGTGTTGCAAGTGCCACCGTTGCAGCCCGTTTAGGACTGGAATGCATCGTCTATATGGGTGCTGAAGATATTAAACGCCAGGCACTTAATGTTTATCGGATGAAATTGCTGGGCGCTGAGGTGGTCCCAGTCGAATCAGGCTCTAAAACGCTGAAAGACGCAATGAATGAGGCCATGCGAGACTGGGTAACAAATGTTGATGATACTTTTTATATCATTGGTACGGTTGCCGGTCCGCATCCTTATCCGGCCATGGTCAGGGATTTTCAGGCAATTATAGGCCGGGAAGTGCGTGACCAGATTTATAGAAAAGAACAACGATTACCGGATGCCCTGGTGGCCTGCGTGGGTGGCGGTTCCAATGCGATAGGGTTGTTTTATCCGTTTATCAATGATGCGTCTGTCAGGCTGATTGGTGTAGAAGCCGCCGGAGACGGCATTGAAACCGGGCGTCATGCCGCACCGCTGTGTGCGGGTGAGCCCGGTGTATTGCACGGCAACCGGACTTACCTTATGCAAGATCAAGTCGGACAAATAATTGAAACGCATTCTATTTCAGCAGGTTTGGATTATCCCGGTGTCGGGCCGGAACACGCCTGGTTAAAGGACACTAAACGCGCTAAATATGTTTCAATCACTGACCATGAAGCGCTGGATGCCTTTCATGAATTGACCCTGGTTGAGGGTATTATGCCGGCGCTTGAATCAAGTCACGCACTGGCGTATGCGGTAAAGCTGGCGAAACAGATGAGCAAAGACGAAATTGTGGTTGTAAATTTGTCAGGGCGCGGTGATAAGGATATTCATACTGTTGCCGCATTAGATGGAATTTCAGTATGAGCCGTATCGAAAACACGTTTAGTTTATTAAAAGACAATGCAAGCAAAGCGCTTATTCCCTATATCACCGCAGGTGATCCAAAACCACAATATACCGTGAAAATGATGCAC
Source organism: uncultured Gammaproteobacteria bacterium (assembly GCA_964632225.1). Classification (GTDB taxonomy): domain Bacteria; phylum Pseudomonadota; class Gammaproteobacteria; order SG8-11; family SG8-11; genus JAADIM01. Next base: position 15,516 of record CAZWBV010000007.1, read on the forward strand.
GCATTGGTTGCGGCGGGTGCAGACATTCTTGAGTTGGGTGTGCCCTTTTCTGATCCCATGGCGGACGGTCCTGTCATTCAACGCGCGTCTGAACGCGCATTGGCGCACAAAGTGAGTTTGAATGATATTTTTGATATGATTCATTTATTTCGACAAAAAGATAATGAGACACCTGTTATCTTAATGGGTTACCTCAATCCAATAGAAGTAATGGGCTATGAAAAGTTTGCAAAATCAGCAACGGCAGCCGGGGTCGATGGCGTTATTACCGTGGATATGCCGCCTGAGGAGGGAAAGGAATACTTACATGCGTTGTATCAACAAGACATCGCGCCAATATTTCTGACTGCACCCACCAGCACAGACCAACGTATTCAAAAAATCTGTGAAGCGGGACGGGGGTTTATTTATTATGTTTCATTCAAAGGCATAACGGGCGCCTCTCGACTGGATGTGGCATCGGTGGAAATGAATTTAAAACGCATTCGAGCTCAAACAACGTTGCCTGTTGTTGTTGGTTTTGGCATAAAAGACGCCACTTCCGCTGCGCAAATCGCTAAAATCGCCGACGCGGTTGTCGTAGGAAGTGCCGTTATCAGTAAGGTTGAAGAAAACCTAGGAAATGAACCAGGTAATGAAACATCTAATGAGCTATCTAACGAAATATCTAACGAAATATCTAACGAAGAGTATAGCGAAAAAAAGATATTGGAATCGATTTCCGCGTTGATAACAGAAATGAAAATGGCAATGGACAATATAGGTCGTTAACGAGAGCATGCGAATAAATAATGTATAATAAGTTAACACAAGATGATAAATAATTATGAGCTGGATTAAAAATCTTTTTCCATCCAAAATTCGAACCGAAGGTGGTACTAAAAAAACCGTACCTGAAGGTTTATGGACGAAATGCCCAGCGTGTAATGCGGTGCTTTATCGCCCGGAAATGGAGCGCAATATGGATGTTTGTCCAAAATGTTCGCATCATTTGCGTGTTGGTGCGCGCCGCCGTTTGTTGGCTTTTTTGGACGATGAACCTATTGTCGAGATCGGTGAAAATCTGACGCCCGTAGACTCGTTGAAGTTTAAAGATTTAAAAAAATATAAAGACCGCATTGCTCAAGCTCAGAAAGAGACTGAAGAAAATGATGCATTGATTGCCATCATGGGGCAAGTGAATACCATGCCATTGGTTGCAGTGGCGTTTGAATTTCGCTTTATGGGTGGTTCGATGGGTGCGGTTGTCGGTGAGCGGTTTGTGCGCTCGGTCAATACCTGTATTGAGCAGAATATTCCTCTGGTGTGTTTTTCTGCCAGTGGCGGGGCTCGAATGCAGGAAGCTCTTTATTCTTTGTTTCAGATGGCTAAAACAAGTGCGGCATTAAAACGCATGAGTAAACTGGGTCTGCCGTTTGTTTCCGTGATGACGGATCCCACCATGGGTGGTGTTTCAGCGAGTTTGGCGATGTTGGGTGATATCAATATTGCGGAACCCAAGGCCCTCATTGGTTTTGCCGGTCCACGGGTGATCGAGCAAACTGTGCGAGAGAAATTGCCTGAAGGTTTTCAACGAAGTGAATTTTTATTGGAACATGGTGCCGTTGATATGATTGTGGATAGACGCGATATGCGAGATACAATCTCACGTCTTCTGGCGATGTTAACCAAACAGCCGACACCGCAAGTCGTTGCGTAAGAGTGCTCCTTCCGCGCCGTCTGCGGGTAGTAGCAGCACACTTCCCGACTGGTTGCGTTGGCAAGAAACGCTCCATCCTGACAGCATCGATCTTGGCCTTGAACGCGTCAATAACGTTCTGCAAACCCTGACACTGTCTGATCCCGGTTTTTTTATTATTACTGTTGCCGGCACCAATGGAAAAGGTTCATGTGTTGCACTACTTGAGGCCATATTATTACAGGCCGGATATAAAGTGGGAGCCTATACTTCGCCTCATTTATTGCGTTACAACGAAAGAATAAAGGTACTTGGCCAGGAAGTTGCTGACGTGCAATTATGTGATTCGTTTGTGCGCATCAACAACGCAAGGCAGCAACCTCAGGAATCCATCAGTCTCACTTATTTTGAATTCGCTACGCTGGCGGCGATTGATATTTTTTCCCGGGCAGATCTCGATATTGTTATTCTTGAGGTGGGCCTGGGCGGACGTCTGGATGCCGTCAATGTGCTCGATGCAGATATTGCGGTTTTATCTGCATTGGATATTGATCACACCGAATGGCTGGGGTCAGACAGGGAATCTATTGCAGCAGAGAAAGCGGGAATTTTTCGAAAATCTAAACCGGTTGTCATTATTGAATCTGATATACCCGGGTCTGTGCTGGCGTATGCGGAGCAACTTGGTTCACCTGTTTATTGTATGGGCCACGATTTTGGGTTCCATGCTACGTCGCAGACCTGGTCGTGGTGGAGTAAAAAAACTAAACGCAATGCCTTAAATTACCCGGCGCTGAAAGGGGAGCAGCAGTTGCATAATGCAGCCGGGATATTAATGGTATTGGCGCTGTTGGCGGATGTCTTTCCGGTGAACCAACAAGACATTCGCAGCGCGCTGGCGTCAGTCTCGCTCCCTGGACGTTTCCAGGTTATTCCTGGATCCATATTGCAGATACTGGATGTGGCTCATAATCCTCAAGCGGCAATAACATTACGCCAAACGCTAAAGGAACATCATTGCACCGGCAGGACATACGCCGTTGTTGGTATGCTGCAGGACAAAGATATTCGCGGTGTGCTTGAACCCCTTGCTGAAATTATTGATTATTGGTTTGCCGTTGATTTAAACGTTGTGCGTGGCGAGAAAGGGGCTAATATTGAGACTATATTGTGCGATATTTATGCAGATCAAGCCAACGTGGCCTGTTCGCAAGACCATACTCAGCGCCAAATTAACGGCCATGCTCAAAAGCAGAATCAGGCTGCGGATAAAGCGCCGTCACGAAAAATAGAATGTGCACAATCTGTTACTGACGGGTGTCGGGCGGCCTTGGCAATGGCGAATAAAAACGACCGTATTGTTATCTTTGGTTCTTTTATTACAGTGGCGCAAGCCTTGCAGCACGCCTTATAATGGTTCCTCGACTATAAAGAGGGTTATTTGTGAGCGAAACAGAAAGAGAGACTAATATCAGTATTAAGCAGCGATTAGTGGGGGCGATCGTGCTGATCTCGTTAGCCGTTATTTTTATTCCTATGATTTTAGATGGAGAAGGCCCTTTTGAAACGAGTATCAGTGAAACATTTATACCAGACGAACCGCACTTTAAATTTGAAGTTCCGGGTGCCACAATTGATTCAACTGCGACAGAATCTGTTGCTGGTGTTACTGATGCTGCCCGTATTGCGGCCAGTAGTGTTTCGATTTTAACACCCCAGCGAGAAAATAACGATGTAAACAGCAATTTAACAGACAAAAATGTCTCTATAGTCGACGCGATTTCTGAAGAATCAGCTTCTAAGAAAGCACTTTTGGCTGAATTAAAAATTAAAAACAGGACGGGCGATACCTCTGACGATGTGATGCCAGCGCCTGTGTCTTCAGCAGTGAACACGGCCCCGGATATTGAAATCACAAAATCGATTGCCGAAAACAAAGAAAGCAATTCCAGAAGTAATTCCAAGAATATTTCCAGAAACAATGCCAAAAACAACGCTAAAAACAACGCTAAAAATTCTGCCAAAAACCCAGTTGAAAAGAGTCCGCTAGTCAGTAAGCCAAAGGCGAAAATTGCGACCTTGAAGAAAAATAAAAATAATACCGTGAAAGGCTGGGCAGTCCAATTGGGGAGTTTTAAAACAAAGCCAAACGCATTGCGCCTTCGGGATAAATTACGGGTAAAAGGTTTTCCATCCTATGTTGAGGCGGTGACCAACAAGAAAGGGGCACGATATCGCGTCAGAGTGGGTCCAGAGTTGAAGCGAGCAAATGCGATAAAACTAAAAAAACGTCTGGCTAAAGTCGCCAAACTAGACGGCCTGATTGTTTCCCACTAAAATTTGGATAGTTATAACAATTTGCTATAATTAGCTTTAAGTATGGTGGATTGCAGGAAATAAGAAACTAAACGCGGGTACCTGACATATGCAATGGTTCGATGTTGTAATTTTAAGCATTATTGGGATTTCGGCGGTTATCAGTTTAATGCGTGGCTTTGTTAAAGAGGCGATGTCATTAGCCGGCTGGCTAGCCGCAATTTGGGTCGCGCTGACCTATTCGGATGTATTGGCGGGTTTGCTCGCCGAGATAATTTCAACGCGATCAATTAGATTTATCGTCTCATTTACTTCACTGTTTGTGGTGACGCTGCTTTTATCATCCTTGATCAACTATTTGGTGTCACAACTTGTTATAAAGACAGGTCTAAGTGGCACAGACCGGATGATCGGTGTTCTGTTTGGTGTTGCCCGTGGGGGTGCGGTCGTCGGTATACTGGTTTTGCTGGCGGGTTTGACTGCATTACCCCAGGATGACTGGTGGCAGCAATCACAACTTGTTGGCCATTTTCAGCAAATGGCAACTTGGGTAAGCGGGCATCTCCCCGCGGAAGTGATGGCCAATTTAGCGTATGATTAATTTTCCACCCTTGTAAAGCGCCCTTCAAGGCTCCCTTCAAGAGATAAACTTATCTGTTTTTACTTCAAGCATTGTCCTGAGCCGTGTTTCGTCTTAGGATTCAGGTTATAATAGCGCTCTCTTAGTGGGGTACTGACAGTGAGGCATTGTTGATGTGTGGCATTATAGGTATTGTTGGCAAGCGAAGCGTAAATCAATCCATTTATGATGGCTTGATTGTATTACAACACCGAGGTCAGGACGCAGCAGGTATTGTGACAGATGATAATGGTCATTTTGCGATGCGTAAGGATAACGGCTTTGTTCGCGACGTGTTTCGATCCCAGCATATGTTTCGTCTAAAAGGGCATATGGGCATTGGCCATGTACGCTATCCCACGGCGGGATGCTCTTCTTCGGCAGAAGCCCAACCTTTTTATGTGAATTCACCTTATGGCATTTCGTTGGCACATAACGGCAATCTGACCAATGCCAGTGAGTTAAAAAAAGAGGTTTTTCGCGATGATCTCCGCCATATTAACACCGAATCTGATACAGAAATATTGCTCAATGTTTTTGCCCATGAGTTACAATCTGTCGGCAAGTTGAAACTCACGGTTGATGACATATTTAAAGCCGTCGAAGGCGTACACCGGCGTTGCAAAGGCGGCTACGCAGGTGTCGCGATGATTGCTGGTTATGGCATTGTCGGGTTTCGTGATCCATACGGTATTCGCCCCGTTGTTTTTGGAAAACGGGAAACTGAACAGGGCAGTGAATATATTATTGCGTCCGAAAGTGTTGCAATTGATTCACTGAATTTCGAGTTGATTAGAGATATTGCGCCAGGGGAGGCGGTTATCATCGAGTCGGATGGCACATTGCACACACGACAATGTGCTGAAAATCCTCAGTATAGCCCCTGTATATTTGAATACGTCTACTTCGCCAGACCGGATTCAATTATAGACGGCATTTCCGTTTATAAAGCACGACTGCGCATGGGCGAACATCTAGCTAAAAAGATTAAAGAGCAAAAACCGGATCACGGCATTGATGTCGTAATTCCCATTCCCGACACCAGCCGCACATCTGCTTTACGATTGTCAAATAAATTGCGAATAAAATACCGCGAAGGATTTGTTAAAAACCGCTATATCGGCCGAACCTTTATTATGCCTGGTCAACAAGAGCGTAAAAAATCAGTCCGCCAAAAGCTCAATGCGATCGACCTTGAATTTGAAAATAAAAACGTTTTGCTGGTAGATGATTCCATCGTACGCGGCACCACATCCCGTGAAATTATACAAATGGCGCGAGAGGCCGGCGCAAAAAAAGTATTTTTCGCTTCCGCCGCCCCCCCGGTTCGTTATGCGAATGTGTATGGTATAGACATGCCCTCGGTGAATGAGCTTGTTGGCCACGGGCAGGATGTGGATCAAATTAGTAAAGAGATTGGCGCAGATTGGCTCATTTATCAAGATCTTAACGATCTTATCGCGTCAACCAGCCACGGAAAATCCAAAATAAAGGATTTTGATATATCCGTATTTGACGGTAATTATGTAACCGGTGATATCACAGCAGAATATCTTCAGCAGATAGAATCCATTCGTAACGATAATTCCAAACGCCAACAACAACGCAAGCTGGAAGCGCAGGAAAGCGAAATCGGTATCCACAATGGTGCGTAACTTTGGTGAGCAAAACAATGGCTAGAAAAACAATGGCTAGAGTAGTACACGGTATTCAATGTGCGGAAATTAAGTTGACAATTTCAAATTAATTCCCTAATCTAACACCATGCGCCGATTTGATTCAGCTTGCGGGCGCAATATAAATTCAGCTAAAGAGAGGGAGAGCCTGCTTTAGCTAATTTTAACTGTTTTATAACTATTTTTTTAGTTAGATAAATGGTTTTATAGTTTATAAGTTTTATAGTTTATAAATAGCTAAGCGGGTTTTTTTGTGCCTGTCTGCTATTTACTTATATATACTTAAGAAAGGGCGGAGCACCGTATGTCAAATGAATCATCGAAAAAATCGTCGAATAAATCCTCCTACAGCCATTTGGATTCACCCGGTTTTAACACACGTGCCGTGCGCGTGGGCCATTCCCGCACACCCGAAGGTGAGCATGGCGAACCCATTTTTCCCACGTCCAGTTTTGTATTCGAAAGTGCTGCACAAGCTGCTGCTCGCTTTAGTGGCGATGAGCCTGGCAATATTTATTCGCGTTTTACTAACCCAACTGTCCGAAATTTCGAGCAACGGTTGGCGTCGTTAGAAGGCGGGGAACGTGGCGTGGCGACTTCTTCGGGCATGGCCGCTATTCTGGCAACGTGTTTGGGCTTGTTAAAAACAGGTGATCACATCGTTTCATCGCGCGCAATTTTTGGTACCACTGTCATGCTGTTTAATAATTATTTAGGAAAATTAGG
>CAZWBV010000008.1:0-10994 GCA_964632225.1 uncultured Gammaproteobacteria bacterium
ATGGCTATGGTGACGTTTATTTGCCGTATGCCCTGGCGCGGAAGTATCCGAATGCGGCTGGCCAGTGGGCGTGGCAGTATGTATTTCCTGCCACGCGGCGCAGTGTTGATCCGCGATCGGGGGTTACTCGCCGCCACCACCTGGATGAACGGGCGTTGCAACGATCCATCAAGACGGCGTTGTGTCGCGCGGGCATCGAGAAGCCGGCCAGTTGTCACAGTTTGCGCCATTCTTTTGCGACGCATCTGTTGGAACGTGGTATGGATATCAGAACGGTGCAGGAGCAGCTCGGCCATCAGGATGTGCGCACCACTCAAATCTATACTCATGTTCTGAATCGGGGTGGCAATGCGGTGGTGAGTCCATTGGGGGCGGTTTTATCAGGGGAGTAATGCCCATGTCGTACGTTGCTCGTATTGGTACCTGTCTATAGGCTATAGGTTATAGCCTATAGACAAAAGAAGGTATAGGCAAAATAGGGCATACCTTTCAATCACCTAAATCTCAAACGCCATGGGTATTATAACCCCGGTCCGATACGGCTTAGTAGGAGGAGGGGAATGACAACCGGAAAGTAATTGCAAAGGTAATTATGTCCTGGAAATCACGCACACAAAAAATTCACATAAAGTTACGCCAACCAAAAATTTGGCGAATGATCAAGTGGGGCTGGCGCCTTTTAGTTGTACTTGTGCTTGTTGATATCGGTTATTTAATTGGCATCACACCAGACTGGGCGCTTTATGCGGAAGGGGCTATTCCACAATCTCGCTTTATACAAAAATATACACAAGATAGGTCTCCACAAAATCAATGGCCACCGCTTCGCTGGCATCCTGTTTCGTTATCGCGCATTCCTGACCACGTTATTCGCGCAGCAATTGTGGCAGAAGATAGTCGTTTCTTTCAACATAACGGGTTTGACGAAGAGGCGTTTAAGGAAGCGATGCAATACAATCTATCGAAACGAAGATTCATTTTTGGCGCGAGCACTATTTCACAACAAACTGTAAAAAACTTGTTTTTATCACCGTCGAAAAATCCGCTACGTAAATGGCATGAGTTTATTCTGACTTACCTGATGGAGCGCAATATCAGCAAAAAAAGAATTATCGAAATTTACTTAAACATAGCCGAGTTTGGTCGTGGTATCTATGGTGTTGAAGCGGCGTCTCGTTTTTATTGGGGGAAGTCTGTTAGCGAGCTTTCATTGTCACAAGCTGTTGAGTTGGTTGCGACGTTACCAGCACCCATAAAACATAATCCTTCTACTCAAACGACGTATTTTGTCCGACACAGGAAAAAAATCAGTAAACATCTTGACGGTATCTTTTAATACATCAGTTGAATTTGAGTAATCCAGAAACGAAAGTGCTTTACTTCACGAATAAAACTATCCAGGTGTGTCTGTTTTTGCAGGTTCTCTTCGTTTTCGACAGGCAGTTGTGGGCGCAAACGCATTATTTCACTTGCGAATATGCCTGAGCTGTTCGCCAGAAATTGCTGGCTTGTGCTTGAAAAAACCGGGGTGTTATGCAGGCCACAACTGGGCGATCGGCTTTTAAAGATAAAACCACTTAAATCAGGATAGTCTTGCAACGTTTGTTTAGCGTATACCGCCAAAGAGCGTGTCACATCGGTATGTGGGGCGTGAATAAAGACCGCGCCAGGTTTGCCTGATTTATCGATCAACTGGATTGGCGCACGCGGTACACCTAAACCGATGGCGACTTCCGGGCAGATTGCGATGAATTCAACTTGTTCAGTTAGGTAGCGAACAATAAAGTCGTTGTGCTTATGTTTGCCATCATAACGAACGTGATTGCCAAGTAGACAACTGCTGATACCTATACGTGGTTTGCCGCTTTTGTTACGCATAGTCGTGCGCAGATCAATTGTTAATGACATTGCTTTTGCCAGCGTTGTTTTTACCGATATAGCCTTTGGGCCGAATTGCGACGGTGTTACTTACTTGTGTGCATTGCACCCCGTTTTTTAGATAAAGTCCGTATTGGAACGTTGGTGTGCTGCGGCCGAATTTTTCCAAGTCGCGTCTTATTTCGTTTTCTTGCTCGGTGTCAAAAACAAAACGTAATTCCAGGTCTGAGCTGCCTTCACGGATGAAATCAATTTGCATGGCGCGCGTCCAAATGGAGTAATCCGGGAATTTTCTTGCGCACGCTAATGCGGCAATGGGGTCGGCAATGGATGCCTGGTAGCCACCGAACATGCTATTGCCCTTATTGCGGGAAAACATGGTTAAAGGTAGTTTAATTTTTATCGATTGCCAGTTTGTGCCTATTTCAATGACCTTTATGCGCATTAGCCAAAATGGCGGATAGTATTCAATACGTTTTTTGTCTGACAGAAAATGCAGTTTGATAAGAAACTGTAATATATTCATTGGCCTGTGTGAGTTGGTTGGTTTATGGGCATTGACAAATTAGTAAGCAATTATATTATTACTTTCATTCGTAGTAGGTTCAACTGATGTGTTAGTTTTATTGTTGTTAATTATATTCGACGATATAATCGGCAATTATTGTTGGCGTTCAGTTTAGAGGTCTGGCGATAAAATGGAACAATTTCTCTTATGTATGGTTGGCAGCATTTCTGTAATTGCTGCAATTTTGTCCATCGTTCTCATTATTGGTATTTATCATGATGGTGGACACGGGGGTTAAGCGAGTGCGTCGTCAAGTGTGACTACGGTTTGTGTGTTTTTTCTACATTGGTTCATGTTTCCTTGGATTATCTCATTGACTTCTGATGAATTTGGCAAATAATTGAATACCTGTTTTCTTTTGCCGACGATAAAAGGGGTGAGTTTGTTTTATAACCAACCTAATAAAATGGACGCCATTGTTTCTGTTACAGGCAGCGCGGCAAGTAATCGCGTAACGAGTCAGTATCCACCCACCTCAACAGTATCTGATTTTATCGCACAACATGTTGTCGATAAAATGACAGACGGCGTTGTGGTGATTGATCAATTTGGGATAATAAAAGAAATGAACTTGGCCATTGAGTTTATCTTTGGCTATCAAATGATCGAATTAGTTGGATTCCACGTCAGTATATTAATTCCCAACGCGCCTTTTGGAAAAAATACCCCAAATGAGCGTAATCAATTAAACACTGTTGGGGCAAATATCCAAATAGACAGCAATTACGCGTTTAACCGCGTTATTGATATCAACGCATGCCGTAAAGATGGTTCTGAATTTTCGATAGAATTAACCATTGGCAAGCTATCTATCGGCAGCGACGATTATTACACCGCGCTGCTTCGTGATGTGACTGAATCGAATCTAATGCAAGAATTGTTATGGTCCAGTCAAGAAGAGCTTGAACAGCTTGTAGAGCAAAGAACGGTAGAATTAGTTGAGTCCAATAATTTGTTGAAAGCGCATATTTGTGATCATGAGCGTATTCAAGGCGCTTTAAAGGCGAGCAAGCAACGTCTAAGAACGATAATTACCAATGTGCCGGTGGTGTTATTTTCGTTAGATGTCAATGGTGTGTTTACCTGGTCTGAGGGTAAAGGCTTAGAGCGTTTAGGGCTTAAACCAAGTGAATTAGTTGGGCATTCCGCATTCGAATTATTTGAGCATATCCCTTATTTTTACGAAGATTTCCAAAAAATACTCAATGGCGATAAGGTTTCAACTGTTTTAGAAATTAACGATATTGTGTTTGAATGTTGGTACTCGGTTGCACGCGAGAAAAGCGGTGAGGTTGTCGGTGTCATCGGTGTTGCAACAGATATTACCGAACGAAAGCAGGCGGAAAAGCGCCTGGTGCAGCTTGCAAATTTTGATTCGCTCACTGGTTTACCGAATCGATCACTGTTTCGTGATCGTTTAAAGCACGCTGTTGCACAGGCGCACCGTAAAAAGCATTTGGTGGCGCTTTTATTTCTGGATCTTGATCGATTCAAAATGATTAATGACAGTTTAGGGCATCATGCGGGCGATGAACTGCTAAAAGCCGTCTCGAAAAGACTACTGGTTAACGCCCGGGAAGAAGATACGGTTGCGCGATTGGGTGGCGATGAATTTACCGTTATTCTTGAAGGGATTACCAGTTCGGAAGATGCCACAATCGTTGCGCGAAAAATTCTGCAAGTGATGGGCAAACCCTTTGTTCTTGATGGACACGAAGTTTTTGTCACCACAAGTGTGGGTATTACGATTTTTCCAATTGATGCATCAGGTATCGATGAACTGCTCAAGAATGCCGATACGGCGATGTATCGGGCTAAAGAACATGGAAGAAATAATTACCAGTTTTATACTGCCGACATGAATGCAAAAGCAGTGGAGCATTTAATCATGGAGGGCAGTCTGCGCCATGCATTAGAGCGCGATGAATTTATTTTACATTTTCAACCGCAGGTAGACCTCCATAGTCGTGAGATCACGGGTATGGAAGCATTGTTACGCTGGAATCACCCCGATCTTGGTTTGTTGTATCCAAATCAGTTTATGTTGCTCGCAGAAGAAACGGGTCTCATTATATCAATAGGTGAATGGGTGTTAGAGCAGGCTTGCAAGCAAGCTGTCGAATGGCGGGATAGGGGTATACCCCCGTTACGAATGGCGGTAAATTTATCCGCACTTCAGTTTCGCAAAAATGATCTGGTAGCCGTTATTGCTGGTATCCTCGATTTTTCTGGTCTTGATCCTCAATTTCTAGAACTTGAAATAACCGAAAGCTTTTTGATGGAAAACGTTGATTCCGCGATTACCAAGTTACAGGATCTCAGTGCGTTGGGTGTTCATTTGGCGATTGATGATTTTGGCACAGGTTATTCTTCGCTGAGCTATTTGAAGCGCTTTCCTCTGAATGCGCTCAAAATCGACCAGTCCTTTGTTCGGGATATTTCCACTGATTCCGACGATGCGGCTATTGTTGAGGCGATTATCGCGCTGGCGCATAGTTTGCATTTGCGTGTGATGGCCGAAGGTGTTGAAACAGAAGAACAGCTTAATTTTTTACGTACGCGAGGCTGTGATCTGGTGCAGGGCTTTCTTGTCAGTCATCCGCTGTGTGCAGCGGACATTCCGCCATGGTGTCTGGAAACCAGTAATAACCGTTTTGCATTTGAGCAAGGCGTATTGTGGCCATCAAGTTAATATGAATAGGTGTATTTTTGTATAAACAAGTCACATTTTTATATAAAGAACACGCTATGCAATATTGCTAAAAATTTTCTAGAAAATATATAAATTTATGCGCTTTAACTCATTTCACCTGTGATCATTGTCACTGCATCCCCACTGTTTTTCAAGTAGCCTACTGATATACATAAAACACTGCTAGGATTAGCGTGTTAAGAGGCGAAAAAACGACGATGAGTGCTGTAAAAAAGCTTGATAAGCCGAGTATTGATTCAAAAGTACTAAAATCCCTGACACCACTGAAAAGACTTTCCCCGCAGCAAATAAAAGAAATTTCCAGCAAGGCTTCCGTTATAGATCTTGCCCGTGGACGTACCCTTTTTATTCAAGGTGATAAGGACCATAGTACCTTTTTTCTGATTTCCGGTGAAATGGAATTTTTTTCCGACGATAGCAAAATAGCAATAAAAGGCGGTTCGAAAAAAGCAAAGTGTGCCTTGTTTGATGTTAAGCCAAGGCCCGTTACAGCAAAAGCAAAAAGTAAAGTGAGTGTGTTATGTATTGATTCTGGTTTGTTGGAAATCATGCTCAGTGATTACAACCAAAATAATTATGAAGTCAACGAAATAGAAGGAGAAGATAACCGGGATTGGATGACTATTTTTATTCAATCGCTTACCGCAATGAATTTGCCGGCGAGTAATATGCAGGCCCTAATGATGCGTATGCAACAGGTAGAGGCCAAGTCTGGCGATACTGTAATAAAACAATTCGATCATGATGAGTTCTATTATATCGTCAAAGAAGGGCGTTGTGCGGTTAGCCGTAAAGCATCTTCACAAGGTGCGGATATTAGATTAGCTGAGTTGGGTGCGGGTGATGGTTTTGGAGAAGAAGCGCTTATTGCAAATGAAGAGCGCTCTGCCACTGTGCGGATGCTGGATGACGGCGTGTTGATGCGATTGGAGAAAAAGGATTTTCTTGAATTACTTTCCGGTTCAGTTTTAACCTTTGTCACCTATGATGACGCGTCATCTATGGTGAAAAGCGGTGCGTGTTTTTTGGATGTTAGAAATATATCAGAGCATACCCGCGATGGAATCAGTAATAGCTTAAACATACCCCTCTCTGTACTGAGATTTAAGCTCGCCGAATTGGACAATAAAAAGAAATATGTTATTTACTGTGATAACGAAGGTAAAAGTGCTGCCGCCGCCTATTTGTTAACACGGGCAGGGTATCAAAGTGTTGTCCTCAAAGAGGGGCTGGCGAGTGTGCCACAAGCTGTAAAAATAAAACCAAAAAAATCAAGTGTTGCCGCAACGAAAGATACTGCTTCGCATAAAGATACTGTGCCTTTGGCAGATGTAATAAGTCTTCTTCCCTATGAAACTGAATTGCAGAATAGCCAGGATGGCGATCAAGATACTGATCAAGACACTGATCAAGATACGATAGTTTCCACGCGAGTTTCCACGCGAAAATTAAAGAAAACGCACAGTAATGCCGAAAACGTCCCTGATGACCATGAGCTTATTGTGAATGCGCGTCTAAAGACAGAAAGCGAGCAGAAAAAATCAAAAAAAGCGATAAAAGATAAAGAGTTAGCAGAGGCAGAAACCGACCGTTTAAGAGCTGAAATTAGCCAAATAAATGAATGTCTTAAACAAAAAGATATCCAAAGTTTACGTGTGGAATCTGAATTACAGTTAAAACTTGACGAGGAAAAACAAAGAACAAAACAAGCGCTGACAGAACAAAAAGAGAGTTTCCAACTTGCGCTGCAACAAGAATTAGAGGTGCAGCTGCAAAAAGCGAAAAAGCAGTCTGAACGAGAGTTGGCAGAATTGGCCAACAATGCGCAAGGTCTTCACGCAAAATTTTTGGAAGAATCCCGTAAAGTACGTGCTAATGAAGAAGCATTGCAAAGAGCCGAGAATGAACTGAATGCGGTACTGATCGAAAATGAAAAAGTCTCGTCTGACAATGCGGCTTTATCGAAAAAAATTGAAACGGAACGAGTACATGTCGCAAACGTTGAGCAAGCGCATAAAAAGGCGTTAACTGAAAATGAGCGATTAAAAACGGAGATTAATGATGCCCAGATGGAGGCGAAACTACAACTGGATACGTTGTTGGAAGAAAATGCGCGAAAGCTCGAAACAGAATTGACAGAGATAAAGGAAACAATGCAGGACGAGAAAAACAAAGCGTTTTTGGCCGAAAAAGCCCTACGCAAAGCGAAGGAAGTAGAAGCCCAGCTTAAAGCTGAGGCGGAATCGGCGCGTATTGAGGCTGAAAAAAACGCAAGAAATATTGCACAAATTCAAAATGAAAAAATCAGAGAACTTGAAGAGGAGGTCCAGCGGGCTGAAGAAGCGGAAGTTGCGCAGCTAGAAGCAGAAGCAATGGCTGAGCAATTAAAATTTGAAGCAGAACAAGCAAAAAAACGTGCACTTGAAGAAGCGCGAAAGTATGAAGAAGCCGAGGTGGCAAGATTAGAGGCGATTGAAAAAAGTAAAAAGAATGTGCAAATGGCTGCAATAGCGCGTGAACGCGCTGAAAAAGGCACTTCGCAACTGCGCGCGGAAATTGAGGCTGCACGAATCAGTGCGGAAGAAGCGTTGAATAAATCAACCCAAGCGGAGGACGCCAGACGGGTTGCAGAACAAGAAATCAGAAAACAAGCTGAAATAGTCGAGACTATGAAGCGGGCTGATGAAGAAAAGGAACGGGCATTTATGTCTGAGCAAGCCAGAAAAAAGGCAGAAGAGGAGGTTGGTAAGTTAAAGGCAAAATTGTTAGCGCAAAAAAAGGCGGCGCTTGCCAGACAAAGGTCGATGGCCAAAGAGGAAAAGAAAAAACGCTTACAACAAAAACAAACCTCGTCGTCTGAAGATAATTTTTCAGCAAATGATTCAATCATAATCGCGCCGGGGCATTTGTTAGGTAAAAAAGAAACTGCGGATGCGAATGTCGGCTCAGTCAGAAAATCCGGGTGGATTTCTGATGCATTACTTTGGGAAACGACGCTTGGTTTGAGAGAAGATGCTGAATCAGAAGAATATCTGGCAGATAAGTCGCAAAAAGAGCCGCCGCACAAAAAATCACGCGCAACAAAATCGACCGCGACAAAAAAGGCGAATCCAAACGCAACTGTATTTGAAGTACGTGAACTGGGTAATGACCCAACTATCACAAATAGAAATATTCAGTTTGAGGATTCAGCAACGTCGAGAAAGGTTTCGTCAACCGGAAAAAAAATATTCATCGGTTCCTTTGTCTCTGTATTGCTTGCAGTAGGTGCTGGTTTCTATATGGCATTACCCGACGATGGAGATCAATTGCCAAACACAATAGGCGGTTTGTTGGATAATAAAACCAAAAATGAGGATAAAGAAGCTGTAATAGCGGTTCCTGCGGGCAACATCGCTGCGGGTGCGGGTATAGAGGATCAAATAGTTGAAAAAAATAATATTAAGATATTGAAGCAGCAAGCAGAGCTAAAAGCACGGACAGCTGCAGATGCGGAGTTTTCACGATTAAGAGCTAAGGCCGGGGTTGTTGTTAAGTCTCCAGATAAGCCCACGACCAAGGCACCTTTAGACAATACGGTTGATACCGCGTCATCGTTGCAGGGCATTGACGTTGTGCAACCCGAAATAGAGGATACCCCCGTCATTCCCGCGACCACAGCGCCCTTAAACAATACGCTTGATGATGCGTTGCCGTCAACGCTGAGTGTTGAAAATACGCAGCCTGCAATAGAGAATGCACCTGCTGATGGCGCGACAGAAATACCAGCCAATCGTGCTGAGCCAGTGGGTACACAAGCTGATGTTGCTGATCTGGCAAATGAATCCAATGAAATTGTCGATTCTGAAACTGTTGATTTTGAAAGTGATACATTTGAACTGGTTGATGCGCCAATTGCAGCACCTGTTTCTACTGACGAACTAGACATTACATCACCTGAAATTGAGCAAGTGGCTGCGCCAGTGACTGCACCCGGTGCTACGCCAGTCACGACACCGGATGCTGCATCAGCAGATGATGAAGGCGTCACTATACAAGATCAGACGGTGCTCGAATCTCCTGTCAATGATGCACCTATTGAAATACCAGCAGAGAACGGTGACGCACCAATATCAGAAGGAGACTAGCCCGCTCTCACTGGGTGGCAAACGTCTCACGTAGCGAGCTGGATTTACGTAGTGGATATGTTGTGAGCGCTGGTTTGAATTGCTTCGAAGCCACGGCCAGTTGAATCATCATAGACAAATACGCGGTTACGCCCCAGATTTTTAGCCTCGTACAATACTTTATCTGCTTGCGTGAGCAGAATAGGCAATAGTGCGGATGTATTCTGATTGCCGGGTTTTATAGAACTGATTCCACAACTTACGGTTAATACTATATCAATCCCGTTGTAGGTAACAACGCTTTGTTCCGTTGCTGATCTTATCTTATCTGCAATGTGTATGCTTGCATCTATATTTTTACTGATGCTAACCAGTAAAAATTCTTCGCCCCCGAGTCGGAATAAAAAGTCATTTTCTCGTAAATATTTTTTGAGAATACTGGAAAAGTTAATTAATACCTGATCTCCGGCTAAGTGGCCATGGTTGTCATTTATTCGTTTAAAATGATCCAGATCAAAAATAACAACGGCAATGTTACGCCAATCTCTCTTTGCTTGTGCACATAGTTTTGGAAATATTTCCTGTAAATGTCGTCTATTGAACATGCCAGTAAGTGTGTCTGTGATCGAAGATGTTTCCAGGCGTTTGTGGATACGGTCTATTTCGGCTTGTTTTTCGCGTAGTACTTGCAGCATATCTGCAAAGTTATTCGCTAGCATACCTATTTCATTTTGTGCTTCTGATTTTGCCATGCGTGGCAATCGACCTTCTGATACTTCTTGAGTGATGGTCATAAGTTCAGTGATAGGTTTGTTGAAATTTTTAAAAATGAGTATGCCCAGCCAAAGAATAACAGCACTGCAAGTGGCAACAAGTATTAGCATAATCTGGCCGTGATTGCTCAGTGTGTTAAATAAACGGGTCTCTGAAATAGCAAACCATAATTGCGGGGAATTATTATTAATTTTTGGTAATTTTATTGGATAAGTAATATATATTTCTTCATTTATACCGTTATTTATACTTAGTCTGTTGTTTTGTGGGTTAAACTCATTTGAATTAGATTGTGTGAGTGTGCTTTGCAGTATTGTTCCATTTTTTGTCAGGAATAATTGCCCTTTACTGTTTTGTTTGTGGGAATATAACCAGGTGTTGTCAATTTTTTGAGTTAATGCAACAAAGCCAAGTTGGTCTTCCTGGTAAATTATGGGAGAAATTGATACCATCTCCAGTCCCTTTCCAGACTCTATATAATAAACTTTTCTCATGCTCTGGTATTTGTGTTTGTTTACCCATGCCGCTAAATCAGCGTGTTGGTTACCTATTAGGGTTTCGCCGCTGTCAGATACAATCACTTTTCTGTCAATGGGTAACCACCCGAAAAGTCGCTCATAAAGTTTTGCCAATGCTGTGCTGTCACTGCCAACTCTGACCACAACGAACATATACTCTTTTATTCGTAAATCATCGCTGACGATGTTGGATAATCGTTTTAATTCTTTCCTTTCGTTAGTGATCTGGCTGTTAAATAGTTGTACCGTTCGTTCGAGGTTGTTTTTTACCTCGTTTAAAACGACATCATGCGTGTGTTTGTATGAATAGGCTAACGTTGCTGATAGAAAAATGACAAGCAAAGCGCTATAAAAAATAAGTCGAAAACGGTATGTTTTAGCAAACATGGTCTTGTAGGTTAAATGGGTTAAATAATCCAAATGCGAGTGTCATCAGC
>CAZWBV010000008.1:11004-21749 GCA_964632225.1 uncultured Gammaproteobacteria bacterium
TCATCAGCACCTTAGTCGCCCTCGCGACGATCCAACTGATTTATTTAGGTTTATTGTAATATCGGAATAAAAGGGGGGTTCTTTAGGCTAAAAATAAAGTGGGTGAGAATAACGTTATTGTAATCAATAAGATAACGGGTATCTGTTATTGGTTGCTGCAAATTGGGCAGGCAGGGTCTTTATTCAGTTTGATTGAACGCCATTCCATTGTCATTGCGTCCAGCAGTAATACACGGCTGTTGATGATTTCGCCGAGTTGGGCGAGTACTTTCAGGGCCTCGACGGCCTGAATGCTGCCAATAATGCCAACAATGGGTGACAAAATGCCTGATTCAGAGCAGCTTTCAGTTTCATTATTGCTGTCGTCTCGATAGAGGCAACGGTAGCAGGGACCGCCGCGGCCGTCATTCAGGAAAACACACACTTGTCCCTCCATTCTGATCGCCGCGCCAGAGACCAGCGGCGTGCTTGAACGGACACAAAGTTCGTTCAATAAAAAGCGGCTATCATAATTATCGGTGGCATCAATCACGACATCGGCTTGTTGAATAATTTCAGTGAACAGGTTTCCTGTTTTTTCCTTGCTAATACGCTGATTAATTAGCGAAATACTGATATCCGGGTTTATATTGAGTAACGTTTCTAATGCAGATTGCGTTTTTTCTTTGCCTATATCCGCTGTTCCATGGAGTATTTGGCGTTGCATGTTGCTTAAATCCACGTGATCAAAATCCACCAGCGTAAGCTGACCAACACCTGCTGAAGCCAGGTACATTGCGACTGGCGAGCCAAGGCCCCCCAATCCAAAAATAACGGCATGTGAATTCAACAGGCGTTCCTGGCCATCAATATCAAATTGTGGGAGCATAATCTGACGGCTGTAACGTAGTAGCTGGTTGTCGTTCATGTTTCTGTCGAGTCTGTAGGTTGTCCGCACTTATTTTTGCCTGAGTTTATTTTTGTCCAAGAATAACGCGTGGCTGATTCTGAGTATCATTGTGCCAGGCTATGTTGCGATACCCGTTGTTTTTTATCAGTACGATTAATTGATCGCGCTGATGGTAACCGTGTTCCACTAGTACCCAGCCTCCGTCCAGAAGATAAGGTTTGGCATTTTGGATAATATGCCTTATTGCGTTTAATCCGTCATGTCCTGATTGTAACGCAGATAAGGGTTCGAAGCGTAGGTCACCTTTTTGTAAGTGCGTATCATTATTGGCAATATAGGGTGGATTTGAAACAATAATATCAAATATTTCATTGTTAACAGGCCTGAACCAGTTGCCCTGGCGAAACTCAATATTCGTTAGTGCCAGTCTTGTTGCATTTTTCCGGGCAATAGTGAGTGCTTGTTCAGAAACATCGGTGGCGATAAGGGTGCAGTTTGGTCTTTCGCTTGCGATGGCCAATGCAATGGCACCTGAACCCGTCCCAAGGTCGGCGACGTGCAATGATTTTTCACAGGGTATTTTTTGCAAAGCTAATTCAACGAGGGTTTCCGTTTCCGGTCTGGGTATTAACGTGTCTTTATTGGTGACCAGGTCCAGAGACCAAAATTCCCGGTGGCCGGTTATATAAGCGATGGGTTCTCCATTGATTCGACGTTTGACCAGAGCATCGAGTTGCACTAGCGTGACCGAATCTATCGGTTGTTCTGCATAGGTGCGAAGGTAAGTACGAGATTTTCTCAGTGCATGAGCGAGTAATATTTCCGCTTCTAAGGCTGCGTTGTCACAAGCTCCGATTAAACGCGCTTCAATTTTTTTGGTAATTTGATGTAGGGTTGTTTGTTCATTCATCGACGGCCATCGCCGCCAGCATGTCGGCCTGGTGTTCGTTTTTTATTGGCTGAATAAGTTGATCCATGTCGCCCTGAAGCACGTCTTGCAGTTTATACAGCGTGAGGTTGATTCGATGATCGGTGACACGGCCTTGTGGATAGTTATACGTTCGAATTCGTTGCGAACGGTCACCGCTGCCGACTAAATTACGGCGTGTCTCCGAAATTTCTTTTTGTTGTTTTTCTTGTTCTGCGGCGAGTAATTTTGCTTGCAGCAATGACATTGCGCGCGCACGATTTTTATGTTGCGAGCGCTCGTCCTGACATTCCACGACGACGCCTGTGGGTAGGTGGGTCAGACGTATAGCCGAGTCCGTTTTATTTACATGTTGGCCGCCTGCACCGGATGCGCGAAAGGTATCGACTCGCAAGTCACTGGGATTGATGTCAATCTTGTCGATATCGTCGACTTCAGCGAGCACCGCCACAGTGCACGCTGAAGTATGCACTCTGCCTTGTGATTCAGTTTCTGGCACGCGCTGTACGCGATGTCCACCGGATTCAAATTTTAATCCAGAATAAGTGCCGTTCCCTATTATGCGAATAACGATTTCCTTGTAGCCGCCGTGTTCGCCAAGACTTTCGTTTATTATTTCGACTTTCCATCTTTGTTGTTCAGCATATTTAGAATACATACGGAATAAGTTTCCGGCAAAAATAGCGGCTTCATCCCCTCCTGCACCTGCGCGAATTTCAAGAAAGATATTTCTCTCATCACTTGGGTCTGAAGGTAATAACAATGCTTGCAATTCCAACTCAAGTGCGTCCTTGCGTGTGAGTGCGAGTTGCAGCTCTTCTTCTGCCATGAGACGCATTTCCTCATCGTTATCCTTGAGCATGGTATTTGCCGCGTCTTCATCTCGGAGTACGGATTGATAATTTTGGTAGCAACTCGTCACAGGGCCGATTTGTGCATATTCCTTGGAGAGTGCGCGAAAACGATTTTGATCTTCGATCACGTCCGGGTCAGATAAAAGTGCAGCAATTTCTTCATGGCGTTCGGACAGGTTTTCTAGCTTGCTTCGAATGGAAGGTTTCATAACTGAGTCAAAAATGAACCAAGGAGTCGTTAGTTATCAGGGTATTTTAAATTGAATAGTTCAATGGCGGCATCGATTAGCTCGGTACGGTCATCGTAGCCCGCTTGTTTAATATTGACGCTAGGAATGTGAACAAACTTATTTGTTAGATTGCGTGCTAACTGTTGAATCACCTTTTCAGCTTCGACACCCTTAGCCAGTTGCCGCTGTGCTTTTAGCAGCTCACTTTGAGTGAGTTGTTCTGCACTATCACGAAATGCACGGATTGTTGAAACCGCGCTTAGCGATTGTAACCAACCCATGAAATGGATTACCTGACTATCAATGATTTCTTCGGCTTGCTCGGCCGCTTCTTGCCTTGATTTAAGACCTTCCTGAATAATTTCTTTTAAATCATCGACGGTATACAGATAGACATCATCCAATTCATCGACTTCAGGCTCTATATCTCGCGGTACGGCAATATCGACCATCAGAATGGGGCGATGCTTGCGTGCTTTTAACGCGCTTTCTGTTGCCCCTTTGCCAAGTATGGGTAAATTACTGGCGGTGGAGGAAATGACGATGTCTGCTTCAGCAAGGTGGCGGGTAACCTCAGCAAGCGGGATGGCATAGGCATGAAGTTCATTTGCCAGCTTTTGTGCTTTTTCCACTGTTCGGTTGGCAATAATCATTCGGCCGATACCACTTTCCTTTAAGTGTCGCGCAGCAAGCTCGATGGTTTCCCCGGCACCAATTAACAGCGCAGTGTGGTTGTTCAGGTTACTAAAAATTTGCTTCGCAAGGCTCACCGCAGCAAAGGCAACAGAAACCGGGCTTGCGCCGATTGCCGTATCGGTTCTTACTTGTTTTGCGACAGAAAAGGTATGCTGAAAAAGTCTCCCCAGGAGTTTGCCTATGGTGCCCGCGTCATTGGCGGTAGAAAACGATTGTTTTAGCTGGCCTAATATTTGAGGTTCACCCAATACCAGTGAATCGAGTCCGCTTGCGACACGCAGCATATGGCGTACGGCGAGCTGGTCGGGATGAGAATAAATAAAGGGTGAAATATCTTCATGATTCAATTTGTGGTAGTTTTTTAGCCAACTTATGATGCTGAGTTCTTTGTTCTCCTGATTTAAACCACAGTAAATTTCGGTTCTGTTGCAGGTGGACAGGATAGCTGCTTCGCTAACCACTTGGGTAGAAATCAGGTCTTGCAACGCCTCAGGCTGAATATCAGGTGCAAAAGCCACTTTTTCCCGAATTTCGACCGGTGCGGTATCATGGTTTATTCCGATGGCTAAAATGGTCATATAGGCATTAAATAGGCGGGTTTACGCTGTGTGGCGGGTTAACTGCCGACCACAGTCAGCCAGATCAGCGTAAAAAGGTTGAATGTGTTAGCTAACGAATTTAACATATTGATAAATCAGGTAAATAAAACGCTTAATGGCTATAGGGTATATGTTGTGCTACCCGCTGAATAATCTTAGCTTTAATAACAATAATAATAGTATTTTATTAGACTCTATTCCCTTATATTCAAGCATATATATGTTTTGTCGTCCAATTAGTTTATTGTATATAAATCAGCTATATACCTAAAAAATAAAGATTAAACTAATTTTTATGCTATCTGTTAAATTATTAGTTCTAATCCCGATTAGAATTTAGGTATAGTTCAATATCAAAAGAGTATAAATCGCGTTCTGGTCAGCGATGTGGGGCAACCGTAGAGTGGGACAACCGTAGAGTAAGTCATTATCAAGGAATCCGGGAAAAATACCGCTAATTAATTGTAGTGAAGGGTGTTTGTGTTCGGGTATTGGCCAGGTGGAAGCAGTTTCATTTGCGTGGAGTCATTATATGAAAACTAAAATTCTGTGTTTAGCGCTCGTGTCGCCGTATTTTCTATTCGCGTGTAGTTCTATGTCCAGCGGTGTCGCGGTAGAAAGAACCGTAAAGGTGGATACGGCTAACGAACAAAAGCAAGAAGACAGTTCTATTTCTTCTAATTTGCTTTACACCCTTTTACTTGCCGAGATCGCGTTAAAAAGAGGTGAAATGGGTGTCGCAGTAGAAAACTACGTACAGGCTGCTCGCGAAACCCGCGACCCCGAAGTGACCCGGCGTGCCACCCGTATTGCTGAATTTTCTCAGGCAGATATAGCAGCACTTGAATCGGCCAGACTGTGGACTGACATAGACCCCAAGAGTCGGGAAGCAAGGCAGGCATTGGTTATTTTGTTGTTACGCAACAAAAAATCAGATGAAGCGCTTACCCAAGCAGAAACATTAATAACGAATGCCGGTGATGATCAGGAAGCGGCGCTGATGCAATTGGTAGCGCAGTTATCAAGAGAAAAAAATAGAAATGCTGCCATCGAATTGATGGAGAGGCTGGTTAAAAAACAAAGCAACAATATATACGTTCAATTTGCTTATGCAAATATGAATATGAGGTTGAAACGTTTAGAACCCGCATTGGGTGCGATAGACCGGATATTGCAAGTTAAAGCAGATTGGTTAGATGCGATTGTATTGCGTGCCCGCATACTGCAATTACAAAACAAGCCTGAGGAAGCGGTTCGCTATTACGAAACCGAAATTGCCAAAGGTGCTGTCGATGTCATTAATTTGCGCACATCCTTTGCGCGTATGTTAATGGATATCAAGAACCTGGATAAGGCACGAGAACAGTATGTTCTGCTGTCAGAATTACAACCCGATAACGAAGACCTGATTTACGCCGCCGGGCTGTTGTCGTTGCAGGCAGAAAAAGTGGATGATGCTGAAAAATTTTTCAAACGTCTTCATAAACAAAAAAACAGAAAACCCGAGGCTAGCTTTTATTTAGGGCAGGTTGCTGAGTCTAAAGATAAATTTGATGAAGCGGCGCAATGGTATAGCCAAGTACGTCGTGGTGAACTTTACATTGATGCAAAAATGCGAATTGCAACACTGTTGTCTAAACAAAAGAAGTTTGATAAAGCGATTGAGAATATCCGTTCGATCAGAACAAATAATTCACGCGACAGACTGAAACTCTATTTATTAGAAGGTGATGTTGTACTTGATGCCGGTCGTTACCGGGAGGCGTTTAATATTTATGACCGTGCTCTACGGGATATGCCGGATGACAGTAATCTGTTGTATGCGCGTGCTCTAGCGGCGGAGAAAATTGACAGGCTGGATATTCTTGAAGATGACTTGCGTTCTATTTTGAGGAGTGAGCCAAATAATGTTCAGGCGCTTAACGCGTTAGGCTATACGTTAGCAGATAGAACAGAGCGTTATGACGAGGCCTTGCTGTTCATTAAACGTGCTTTTGCACTGGAACCCAAAGACGCCGCTGTTGTAGATAGCATGGGTTGGGTCCATTACCGTCTGGGTGATCATCAAGAAGCGCTGAGATATTTGCAAAAAGCAATGGACATCATTAGCGACGTAGAAATCGCAGCCCATTTTGGTGAAGTGCTTTGGGTGACAAATAAAAAGAAAGAGGCAATCGATGTTTGGAACCGGGCATTGGAAAAAACACCAAACAGCGATGTGATACTTGATGTGATGAGGCGCTTTGGTTTGTGAGATATTTTTTTTTCCACATTGGTTACAACTTTATTTGACGGGCAAAGAGAATTGGCGGTATCTTGTTTTCGGTATCTTCTGTATCGCTATTACAGGCTGCAGCACATTCTCTTCGTTTTCCCCGCCTTCGGCCGATTCTTTGCAGGCCTGGCAAGCAAGAAAATCTGGGTTAATGCAATTGAAAACCTGGCAGTTTGTCGGGCGTGTGATCGTTAAAACAGAGGATGATTCATGGAGCGGCCTCATTTATTGGGATCAACAACCGGACCTATATCAAATTGATTTTAAAACACCGCTTGGTCAAAGTATGTTGCAAATGCAAGGCGATGCAGACAGCGCGGTCTTGAAGCTCGCCAATGAAAAAGAGTTTCATGCAGCGGATGCGGAGACACTGCTTTACAATAAACTAGGTTGGGGGTTGCCGATAAAAACGCTGGTAAGTTGGGTGGTTGGTATACCGGCACCCGCTGAAAAACACGAGTTCAAACTTGATGCGCAAGGGCGTCTGCTGGCGTTAAAACAAGCCGATTGGGATATACATTTCAAGCGCTATGCTGCGACAGACACACTGGAACTACCCAAAAAGATATTTCTAAGCAACGATAATCTCAATATTCGCCTCGTTATCGATAGATGGGTGATGTAAAATACGCAGCCCATTGTTTTTTTGCTGGTGTTTATAGATTGATCAAATGTGTAATACGACACAGTCGGCGCTTTCCGATATTTCTGCCGGTCCACCTAACATGTGGCTTGCCCCGGCAAAACTGAATCTTTTTCTGCATATCATCGGCAGGCGTGAGGATGGTTACCATTTGTTGCAGACAGTTTTCCAATTCATCGATTTTTATGATCGCTTGCAATTTACGGTATGCAAAGATGGGGTCATTAGCAGGGAAACGAAAATAGCGGGTATTGACGCAGATTGCGATTTAACCGTCAAAGCGGCTAAATTATTGCAAAGCACAGCGAAAACCCCGTTGGGAGCCGCAATCCGCATCGAAAAAAATATTCCGATGGGCGCTGGCCTGGGCGGTGGTAGTTCCGATGCCGCGACCACACTAATAGCGCTTAATTCATTGTGGCAATTGAAGTTTTCAGTAACGCAGTTAGCCACATTAGGGCTGGAATTGGGTGCCGATGTACCCGTGTTTGTGCATGGACATGCCGCATGGGCCGAAGGGGTTGGCGAACTATTAACAGCGTTAGACCTACCAGAGCCCTGGTATTTGATGATTGTGCCGCCTTGCCATGTGTCAACTGGAGAAATATTTAACACAGCGGAATTGACACGGGACGCTGCGCCAATCAAAATACGCGATTTCCTCGCGGCGGCGCGCAGCAAGCATAATGTGGGCGGTTTGCGCTTTGAACGCGCCTATTTTGACAATGATTATGAAAAATATGGGAATGCCTTTGAGCCAGTGGTGAGGCGCTTATATCCTGATATTAATAAGATTTTTGGGTGGTTGTCAGATTATGCCCAACCCAGACTAACCGGTACCGGCGCGTGTATATTCGCCGAGTTTGAGTCTGAAAAGTCAGCAGAAGAGGTGGCAAGGAGGCTACCCAAGCAATGGCGTGGGTTTGTCGCCAAGGGGATGAACGTATCTCCGCTGCAAGCAAGTATTATCTAGACAAGTATTAATTTAGAACAGTTTTGGGGTGTCGCCAAGCGGTAAGGCACAAGGTTTTGATCCTTGCATACCCAGGTTCGAATCCTGGCACCCCAGCCATAAATATATTCAGAGGTTAGCCCCGATCAAGCGGAGTAATACGTGACCGACAGTCAAAAAATGATGGTGTTTACCGGCAATGCGAATCCCCAGTTGGCGCAGGCGGTGGTAAAAACACTCGATATGTCTCTGGGGAAAGCAGTCGTTGATAAATTCAGTGACGGTGAAATTATGGTTGAAGTGATGGATAATGTGCGTGGCCGGGACGTATTCATCGTGCAGCCCACGTGTGCACCGACAAACGACCATTTAATGGAATTGTTAGTGATGATTGATGCAGTACGCCGCGCATCAGCAAATAGAATTACAGCAGTACTGCCCTACGTTGGTTATTCAAGGCAAGATCGCCGGCCGCGTTCTGCACGTGTGCCGATCACTGCACGGGTCGTGGCTGACATGATTAGCGTTGCTGGCGCTGATCGAGTACTGACAGTGGATTTGCACGCCGATCAAATACAGGGGTTTTTCAGTGTGCCACTTGACAATATTTATGCATCGCCCATCTTGCTGGGTGATGTCTGGAAACAAAAGTATGAAAACTTGGTTGTTGTATCGCCTGATGTGGGTGGCGTTGTAAGGGCAAGAGCGTTGGCGAAACGATTGGATGATGCAGAGCTTGCTATTATCGACAAACGTCGTCCCAAGCCAAACGAAGTACAGGTTATGAATATTATTGGTGATGTAAAAGATCGAACCTGTGTCATTGTAGATGATCTGGTCGATACAGCCGGTACTTTATGTCAGGCAGCCGCTGCATTAAAAGAACATGGCGCGAAAAAAGTCGTTGCTTCGATTACTCACCCGGTTTTGTCCGGTGCAGCGATAAGCAACATACAAAACTCGGGTCTGGATGAGGTAGTGGTGACAGATACCATCCCGTTACGAGCGGATGCCATCGCATGTAAAAAAATACGCCAATTGAGTATCGCTAACCTACTGGCTGAGACAATGCGACGAGTGAGTAACGAGGAATCGGTGACCTCAATGTTCATGGATTGAGGTTTATGGATTAAGTTTAGTTGTTTAGTTAAGTGGATTTAGTTAAGTGAGTGAATTAGACAAAAATATTTTTATGACAGTAACACCTGGAGAGAAGCAATGAGTACTGAATTTGTTTTAAACGGAGAAATTCGCAAAGATATGGGTAAGGGTGCCGTGCGTCGCATGCGCAAAGTGGAAAAAGTACCCGCAATTATCTACGGTTCAGGTAGTGATCCTGTGCCGCTTACTTTTTTGCATAAAGACGTAGCCTATCAACTGGAAAATGAAGCTTTTTATTCCAATATTTTGACGATAAATGTGGGTGGCGATAAACAGCAGGCCGTACTCAAAGACTTGCAGCGTCATCCGAGCAAAGCAAAAATTTTGCATTTAGATCTGCTGCGAATCAGTGCAACTGAAAAAATTACGATGCAAGTGCCATTGCATTTTCTTGGCGAAAGCGTTGCTCCTGGCGTCAAAGATGCGGGTGGTTTGATCTCGCATCAAATGGCTAATGTGGAAATACGTTGTTTGGCAAAAGATCTACCGCAGTTTCTAGAAGTGGATATGTCAAAATTAGGTATGAATGAGTCTGTGCATCTTGTTGATATTAAGTTACCCAGTGGCGTTGAAATTGTTGCACTAGGCCATGGCGAAAGCCATAACTTGCCAGTAGCTAATATTCATATGCCAAAGGCTGTTGCTGATGAGTCGTCGCCAGAAAAAGATGTAGCTTCGTCAGACGGTGATCAACCTGCGGCAAGTGGCGATGATAAAGGAGATAAATCTTAATCATTTCTAATTAATTGCTGATTTATTTCTACGGGTAAAGCCGACGTTGTCGTCGCCGATAAAACTTATTGTTGGGCTGGGTAATCCTGGTTCAGAATACGAGAGTACGCGACATAACGTCGGCTTTTGGTTTATAGATATACTTGCGAAATCGAAAGGTATTAATCTCAAGCCTGAAAAAAAATTTCATGGTAACGCGGGTAAATACAGTTCAGGTAGTGATGTTTGGTTGTTAAGGCCCAACACGTATATGAACCGAAGTGGTCAATCAGTCAGTGCGATGGCAAAGTATTACAAAATAACGCCTGCAGAAATTCTTATCGTACACGACGAACTTGATTTGGTTACAGGCACTATTAAAATAAAAGAAGGCGGTGGTCACGCGGGTAATAATGGTATTAGGGATATTATCGCTGCCCTTGGTAACAACAGTTTTATGCGATTAAGGATCGGCATAGGCCAGATAGAAAAAAAAAGTGGCACTGATTATGTACTGGGAACACCGTCAAAATCGGATAAAGAACGCTTGGATAAAATTATTGACGAGATATTGGTCTATTTGCCAGAAATAATGAATGGTGATGTCGATAAAGCAAAGAACCACTTACATTCACTAAAACCATGACTGGTTTAGTTTTAAGATTTTGACTTTAGGTTTTTAACTACAGATCTTTAGTACAAGTCTTTAACTACAAGTCTTTAACTACCAGTTTTTAACGACAAGCTTTTAACGACAGGGAAGCAAAAAATTACACACGAGGGATTCATATGGGATTCAAATGTGGC
>CAZWBV010000009.1:0-20894 GCA_964632225.1 uncultured Gammaproteobacteria bacterium
TGAAACCAGATGCGGTCTTGGGAATGGGCGGTTTTGTAACGGGTCCTGCTGGGGTGGCTGCTTGGGTTTTACGCAAGCCACTTTTGATTCACGAGCAGAATGCAATTGCAGGATTAACAAATCGATTGCTTTCAAAAATAGCCAATCAAGTACTGCAGGCATTTCCGGGTGCGTTTGATAACAATAAGAATGCCGCTACTGTTGGTAATCCAGTGCGATCAGATATTGGGGAAAATTCCGCACCTGAGGAAAGATACAACAATCGCGATGGGTCGTTACGTTTGTTGGTGTTGGGGGGGAGTTTGGGTGCCGTGGCACTGAATCAAACGATTCCACCTGCATTGGCGTTGATATCAGAAAAATTCAGGCCGCAAGTATTTCATCAAGCAGGTCGTGAGAAAAAAGAAGACACCGAACGATTTTATCAATATGCCAACGTACAGGCTAATATTGTTGAATTTATATCAGATATGTCAGAGGCCTATCAGTGGGCGGATATTGTGATTTGTAGAGCAGGCGCGCTAACCGTAGCAGAAATTGAAGCAGCGGGTGTGGCATCCATACTGGTGCCTTACCCGCATGCAGTTGACGATCATCAGACGATTAATGCAAAAAATCTGACTGATGTGGGTGGCGGTTTGTTGATTCAACAAAACAAGCTGACGCCGCGTTATTTGAATGAAGTGCTGAGCAGCTTTGTGAAAGAGGATATGGTGGAAGTAAGACGACGTTTGTTAAATATGGCGCAAGCGGCGTTTGCCATGGCAAAACCTGATGCGACACGTGAGGTGGCGATGTGGTGCAAAAAATTGGCTGCGGCGTCGGCTAATGACCGCATAGTAAAGGGGCCTATGCGATGAACGTCATGCCGCTGGATGTAGATAGAAGATTAAAAAAGGGATTAAATTGGCCGGCGATGCGCAGCATCAGGCGAATTCATTTTGTCGGTGTGGGTGGTGTGGGTATGGGGGGCATAGCGGAAGTCCTATTAAATATGGGCTACGAGATATCGGGCACAGATTTACGGGAAAATGGTATTACGCGTCGATTGTCCGGCTTGGGTGCAAAAATTGTTGTTGGACATGATTCAGCAAATATTTTCGATGTGGATGTTATCGTAACGTCATCTGCGGTACCTGAGACAAATCCCGAAGTGGTCGCGGCGCACAAAAATAGAATACCCGTTGTTCCCCGCGCTGAAATGTTGGCTGAAATTATGCGCTTCCGTCACGGTATCGCTGTTGCCGGGACACATGGGAAAACAACCACAACGAGTTTGGTGGCGAGTTTGTTGGCCGAAGGCGGGCTGGATCCAACCTACGTTATTGGCGGCAAACTTAATAGTATTGGTGGAAATGCCAAGTTGGGTGAGAGCCCTTATTTAGTCGTTGAAGCAGATGAAAGTGATGCATCGTTTCTTTATTTACAACCGATTTTGGCGGTGGTAACCAATATCGACGCAGATCATATGCAAACGTATGAAGGTGATTTTGCTTTACTTCGCAATACATTTTTAGAGTTTTTACACCACCTGCCTTTTTACGGTCTGGCGATCATGTGTGTGGATGACCCCGTCGTGAAGGAGATGTTGCCCGAAGTATCCAGGTCTATTGTGACCTACGGTATCGATAACGACGCGGATATTGTTGCAAAAGATATTGTACAAAAGGCGGGGACTACAACATTTACTGTCGTACATACGCATGCTGTTGCACGCGACGTGCATAAACAAAGCTCGCTGAAAGTGACGCTTAATATGCCAGGGAAACATAACGTATTAAACGCTCTGGCCGCGATCGCAATAGCACTGGAATTGGGTGTCGATGATGCGTCTATACAGCGGTCGTTAAAGCAATTTCAGGGCATTGATCGGCGAATTCAAAGTTACGGTGAAGTTAACACCGATCAAGGCGAAGTTTTAATTATTGATGACTATGCACATCATCCAAGTGAATTGTCTGCAGTTATGGAGGCGGTGCGCAGTGGCTGGCCAAATCGTCGTTTGTTAGTCGTTTTCCAGCCACATCGATATAGTCGGACTCAGGAATTGTTTGAGGATTTTACTATCGTGTTATCTGATGTGGACGTCCTCGTCTTATCCGACGTATTTCCAGCAGGTGAAGAAGTGATCGCAGGTGCTGATGGCCGTACCTTATGCCGTGCGATACGTCATCGCGGTCAGGTGGACCCGGTGTTTGTTGAAAATATAAATGATATTGCCCATACGATTAAGGGGTTGATGAAAGACGGTGACATCGTATTAATACTGGGTGCAGGTGATATTGGATTGGTTGCGCCTACCTTGTCTGTGGCGCTGTCCTCGACAGCAATTAAGAATGAGCCACAAGGGAAAAATAAATCGTGATGGTGGCACAACAATCATTACTTAGAGGTGTGATGTTAAGGGACGAACCCATGGCGCGTCATACATCATGGCGTGTAGGGGGGCCTGCCGATTTTTTTTATAAGCCGGCAGATCTGGATGATGTGGTTTTATTTTTGCAGCAGTTACCTGTGGACGAAGCACTTTTTTGGCTAGGTTTGGGCAGTAATCTGTTAGTGCGTGATGGCGGTATACGAGGAACGGTAATTTGCACCAGTGGTGCGCTGAATGAATTATCGCTATTGCCGGATAAACGTATTCGCGCAGAGGCGGGTGTGTCTTGCGCCAAAGTGGCTCGATTTTGTGTGCAAAACGGATTTAGCAAAGCAGAGTTCCTTGCGGGTATCCCGGGCACGATGGGAGGTGCGGTGGCAATGAATGCGGGTGCGTTTGGCGGTGAGACCTGGGAGTTAGTCGATGAAGTTGAAACAATAGACAGGACGGGTCAGTGTCGCATGCGACCGGCTGAAGATTTTCAGATTAAGTATCGACAGGTACAGCGACCTGAAGGGGAATGGTTTGTTGCTGTTATTTTTAAAGCACAATTAATTGTGGAGGATGTCTGTCTCTTAGAAAGGCGCAAAGAAGAGGGCCATGCGGGTAAAAAGCAGATAAAGCAGCTTTTGTTAATGCGCAATAAGACACAACCAGTACAACAAGCATCAGCTGGCTCCGTGTTTAAAAACCCTCAGGGGCAATTTTCGGCAAAACTGATTGAAAGCGCGGATTTGAAAGGGAAATGCATTGGTGGTGCTTGTGTTTCAGATAAACATGCAAATTTTATTGTCAATACGGGCAGTGCAAGCGCGTTGGATATTGAGACGTTGATTGAATATATGAAGCGAACAGTTAAACAAATTCATAATATTGAATTGGTAACGGAAGTGCATGTAGTGGGCGAGCCTCAGTAATGAACTCTAACATTAACTCTAAAATGAATTCTACGACTAACTCAGCAGATTTTGGAAAAGTCGCGGTATTGATGGGCGGTTTGTCCGCAGAGCGTGAAGTGTCACTGAAAAGTGGCCAGGCCGTATTGCAGGCTTTGAGTCGCAAGCAGGTAAACGCGCACGGCATTGATGTAGACAGAAATATTGTCGCGACGTTACTCGCGGGTGAATTTGATCGTGTGTTTAATGTGTTGCATGGTCGTGGTGGCGAAGACGGGGTAATGCAGGGTGTTCTCGAAAATCTGGGGTTGCCATATACAGGCAGTGGTGTGCTGGGAAGTGCGTTGAGTATGGATAAATTACGTACCAAGCAAATATGGAGCGACCAGGGTATTGCGACGCCATTATTTAAGATGATGAATGAATCAACAGATTTTGCAGAGGTGTGCAGTGAATTAGGCTTCCCTTTAATCGTTAAGCCAAGTCATGAGGGATCAAGTATTGGCATGTCCAAAGTTGTGCGTGCGGGCGATTTGCAGTCGGCTTACAAGTTAGCGCGTAAATTTGATAATGAGGTCATGGCAGAGCAATGGGTTATCGGTGCGGAATACACTGCAACTATTTTAGGTGTTGATGTGTTGCCGCTCATTCGTTTGGAAACACCCAGAGAGTTTTATGACTATGAAGCAAAGTATCATTCATCAGATACCTCTTATCACTGCCCGAGCGGATTGCCGCAACAAACAGAAGAAAAATTTAGGCAGCTTGCGTTAACTGCATTTCGATTGGTTGGTGCAAGTGACTGGGGTCGTGTTGATTTCATGTGCGACGATAAAAATAATCCCTGGTTTATAGAGGTTAACACGATACCTGGCATGACAGACCATAGTCTGGTGCCGAAAGCGGCACAACAGGCAGGAATCGATTTTGATGAATTGGTTTTGAAAATACTGAGTTTCACTCTGTAAATCGGTGGTGTGTATTTGTGGTGCGCAACTCCCGCAATAATGCGTGTTGTTTTTATAAGATGGATAATGAACATTGAGTTTATTAAATAAAATATTGGTCGTCATCGTGGTATCTGGCTTGCTGTTTTGGGGTGCGGTGTCTGTGTCGCAATCAAATTCTTTTCCGATAAAGAATGTCAGGGTTGATGGTTTATTTAAACATGTTAGCCAGGAACAGTTAAAAAATAAAATTTCGCAGCATATTTCGGGTGGTTTTTTTAGTGCCGATGTTTTCAAGATCGAAAGTAAGGTAGAAGAAATTTCGTGGGTTAAATCTGCTTCAGTGAGGCGTATTTGGCCGGATGCGCTAGGTATCACGATAGAAGAACAACGAGCTGTCGCGATATGGAATGAAAGCAGCTTGTTGAATGCACAGGGTGAGATATTTGATGCGCTCGCCAAAGGCATGTCCGATGATTTGCCGCATTTACGCGGCCCCGATGGATCGCACGCTATAGTGTTAAGTCAATATAAGGAAATGCTTGAAGAAATTAGGAAAGTTGGCAAGCGAATCTCTGTGTTGCAGATGGATGAGCGGCACGCCTGGCGAATTGAATTGAATGATGGGATTGAGTTGAGGGTCGGGCGGAATAATATTCATGCATCGCTACGTCGTTTTACACAGGTTATTGAAAGCGCATTTTCAAGCAATATTTTTTCAAAGAATATAAATGATATTGTTCATGTAGATTTACGTTATACAAATGGGTTTGCTGTCAAGTGGAAGCCTAAACGGGTTTCGTTGTTGCAAAACGAGTTGTTGGGAAATCCGGTGTCTGTAAACACTGTGTCTCTAAACGCCGTGTCTTCAAACACGGTGTCTTCAAACATTGTGTCTTCAAACATTGTGTCCATAAACACCGCACCCGTAAACACTGTATCCCTAAACCCTGAGTTCCTAGACAACGTTGATTCCTTGAGGAGGAATAACTAAATGTCCAAGAAGTCTGACAAAAATTTGATTGTTGGCTTAGACATTGGCACGTCAAAGGTGGTGGCCATCGTGTGTGAGATAACACCGGAAGATGAGGTCGAAGTGATTGGTATAGGCTCGAATCCATCTAAGGGGCTTAAAAAAGGTGTTGTAGTCAATATTGAGTCCACTGTGCAATCGATTCAACGTGCGGTTGAAGAAGCGGAGCTAATGGCAGGTTGCCAAATTTCTTCGGTATATGCGGGTATTGCTGGCAGTCATATTCGCAGTTTAAATTCTCATGGCATTGTCGCGATACGTGATAAAGAAGTTGTTCAAGGTGATGTTGATCGTGTTATTGACGCAGCACGCGCAGTCGCGATTCCGGCAGATCAAAAGATATTGCATATTTTGCCACAGGAGTTTGTCATCGATAAACAGGAGGGCATTAGGGAGCCTGTGGGTATGGCGGGTGTCAGATTGGAAGCGAAGGTGCACTTGGTTACAGGTGCCGTCAGCGCAGCACAGAATATTGTTAAGTGCGTGCGCCGTTGTGGACTTGAAGTAGACGATATTATTTTGGAGCAATTAGCTTCAAGTTATTCCGTGCTGACCGACGACGAAAAGGATTTGGGTGTTTGCCTGGTTGATATAGGTGGAGGAACAACGGATATCGCTGTTTTTACTGAAGGCTCAATTAAACATACTGCAGTGATACCGATTGCTGGCGATCAGGTAACTAACGATATTGCGGTTGCTTTGCGCACGCCGACTCAGTATGCGGATGAAATTAAAGTTAAATACGCGTGTGCTCTCACACAACTGGCGAGCCCGGATGAAACCATTGAAGTGCCCAGTGTTGGCGATCGTCCACCACGCCGTCTTGCACGACAAACGTTAGCCGAAGTGGTTGAGCCGCGCTATGAAGAATTGCTTGGGTTGGTTCAGGCAGAGTTACGACGCAGTGGTTTTGAAGATATGTGTGCGGCGGGTGTGGTGTTAACGGGTGGCAGTTCAAAAATGGAAGGCGTCATTGAACTTGCCGAAGAAATTTTTCATGTGCCGGTGAGATTGGGCTACCCGCAACACGTGATCGGTTTGATAGATGTCGTGTGTAATCCAATACACGCCACGGGTGTCGGTTTGCTTTTGTATGGTCATCAACATCGCGATGACCGAAAAATGGATACGTCTGTAAATCAGGGATTTAAGGGTATATTCGGGAAAATGAAAAGTTGGTTTCAGGGAAATTTTTAACTAACGTACTTGTTAGGTTTGGGGCTTCTTATCATAAGCAGCTAATAAGTAGTTATTAATGAGTAGTAATAATTTAATTTAAAATCTAATCTGGAGGGTTAAACATGTTTGAATTAATGGATGCGCATACACAAAACGCAGTAATAAAAGTGGTTGGTGTCGGCGGCGGCGGCGGTAATGCGCTTGAGCATATGTTGGCGCAAAATATCGATGGCGTCGAATTTATTTGCGCCAATACAGATTCGCAGGCGTTGAAAAACTCGTCTGCACGTACTGTTTTACAGTTAGGTACCAATATAACAAAGGGACTGGGTGCGGGTGCCAACCCGGAAGTCGGCAGACAAGCGGCATTGGAAGATCGCGATCGAATTGCTGAAGTCATCGAAGGATCCGACATGTTGTTTATCACTGCGGGTATGGGCGGTGGTACCGGTACCGGCGCAGCGCCTATTGTTGCTCAGGTTGCCAAGGAAATGGGTATATTAACGGTCGCAGTCATCACAAAACCGTTTCCTTTTGAAGGGCATAAGCGATTGGCTATTGCTGACGAAGGCATTAAAGAGTTGACCGAGTATGTTGATTCGCTCATTACGATACCTAATCACAAATTGATGGCGGTGTTGGGTAAAAATATCTCGTTGCTGGATGCGTTTAAGGCCGCTAACGATATATTGCTGGGCGCGGTTCAGGGGATTGCGGAACTGATTACGCGACCAGGCTTGATAAACGTCGATTTCGCCGATGTACGTACTGTGATGTCCGAAATGGGCATGGCGATGATGGGTACCGGGTGTGCGACAGGTGAAAGCCGTGCGAGAGAGGCCGCTGAATCCGCGATTGGCAGTCCATTACTCGAAGATGTAAATTTGACCGGTGCCAGGGGTATTTTAGTTAATGTTACGGCGGGTTTGGATCTGGCCATTGGTGAATTTGAGGAAGTTGGCAACACAATTAAGGAGTTTGCGTCTGAAAATGCGACAGTTGTGGTAGGTACGGTCATAGATCCGGATATTAGCGATGAATTACGCGTCACGGTGGTCGCAACCGGCTTGGGCAGGCACCTGGAACAAGGCAGTAAACCTATGAAATTAATACATAAAAATGCGATTGGTGAGGTTGACTACGGGCAATTGGAAAGACCGACAATCATTCGAAATAAAGTCGCGGGAGACCGGTTTTCCATGGGGGCCAATGCAAATATTGATTATTTGGATATCCCTGCGTTTTTACGGAAGCAGGCTGACTGAGCCATACGTGGTGGTGTGTAGAAATGTAAATTTTACATATTCAGGTCATTTAGTGCTTGTTTTAAGGCAAATTAGGCGGAATTTTTCATTTACAAGAACATTGTAAAATTAGAATTATTTGCGTTTGCAGTTAATTTTTAGATATGTGAACTATGTCCGATAGTTTTCTAGGCAATCGCCTGGGCCTGTGTTAGACTTTCGCCAACCTGTGAGATTTTTGATACAGTTGTGATTTATTTGACACACATTGATTTTTGACCGAAATACGTCTAAACACTTATCGTGTGTTTGCCTATTATTGGGTATGTAGTCGAGACGATGCTTGGATCCTGTTTTGACTGTGTTTTGGAGAGCGTCGTCGTAAAGAGCGTCATCAAAAGGCTGAAGGTTAATCACACGCGTTGTTGCTAATAGTTGTTGCGAATAGCGGCTGTAACTCGTTGTAATAAAGATTGTCACGGTTCACTGGTAACTGACTTAATATTCAGCGAACGACTATTTAACCAGATAACCAGAAAACTTATGTAGGCAACTGACGAACAGTCAGGCGCATTTTTTAATTTAGATACAGAAGGTTCCGGGAATTAACCAATAACGATGATTAAACAACGCACATTAAAAAATGTCATACGGGCAACAGGGGTTGGTTTACATACAGGGGATAAAGTTTACGTGACGCTTCGCCCTGCTGCGCCAGGTTCTGGAATTATTTTTCGTCGAATAGATTTAGATCCCCCTGTTGAGATAGAAGCTAAGCCAGAAAATGTCGGTGGTACACGTTTGTCCACAACACTAGTGAAAGACGGTGTAAAAATTTCTACTATAGAGCATTTACTGTCTGCCTTCGCGGGATTAGGAATAGATAATGCCTATATTGATTTGAGCGCGCCTGAAGTACCTATCATGGATGGCAGCGCGGGTCCGTTCGTGTTTTTGATACAATCTGCGGGCATAGAAGAACAAAATGTGCCGAAACGTTTTATTCGCATTAAGAAACCGGTGCAGGTTCAAGACGGCGACAAATGGGCTCGATTTGATCCTTTTGAGGGTTTCAAAGTATCGTTTAAAATTGATTTTGATCATCCGATGTTTAAAAGCCGCAGCCAGGATACCAGTATCGACTTTTCAACGACATCGTTTGTTAAGGAAGTGAGCAGGGCGCGCACGTTTGGTTTTATGCGCGATATTGAACAACTGCGGGAAAATAATTTAGCGCTGGGCGGCACACTCGATAATGCCGTTGTACTTGATAACTATCGAGTATTAAATGAAGAAGGCCTGCGTTATGAAGATGAGTTTGTGAAACACAAAGTGCTTGATGCGATAGGCGATCTTTATTTGCTGGGCCACAGTCTGATAGGTGCATTTAGTGGCTGTAAATCAGGTCATGAATTAAATAACCAGCTGTTGCAGGCGTTAATTGTTGATCAGGAAGCCTGGGAATTGGTTGTGTTTGATGATGAAAAATCAGCACCGATTTCATTTTCACAACCCTTACTTGCAGCAAATTAGATCTAGCAGTTCTTATGCCCATGCGAAAAAGCCAGATATTTATCTGGCTTTTTCGCATTAGGGATGTGCGAAATGCCATTCTATACCGCCTTTTTTTGTCCACACAAAGTCTGGACAGTAACGATATTCTGCACCCTTTCAATTCCTATTTTTAGCTTATTGATAAATTTTAATATTGAATTAATAAAAGTTATTAGGGTGTTTTTTCCGGCTGAAAGACTCGAATTATGTGAGCCGATTGGCGGTTCTGCGTAGTAATTATGCTAATATTAACCTGCGAATCGTTTCTAACTGCGCTTATCAGAGAGTGTTTTTGCCAGTTTTAATAGGGATTTTTTCAATTTCTCGTCAGTTAGGTTATTCGCAACATGATTGATTTGAGAAATCACTTTGGTCGATAAAGAACTTGAAAGGGAAGCGGGATTTTCCACGGTATTGCGGGTTTGGCCGCTGCTATTATTTGCTTTCTCGCTGCCATTATATGCTTTCTCGCTGTTATCGGCTTTGTTATAGGTGGCATGTACATTAAAAGGATCAATTTTTATTCGAGTGTGTTTGAGTTGGTGTAGTCCTGATGTTTTTTTGAATTTTTCAAATATATCAGGCAGTTGCAGTTTTATCTTGGTTGCCCAAGCGGCAGAATCGAGGGTAATAATTAGGGTTTGATCGGATATATTACCAATAGAGACATGTTTTTTTAAGGGCGTACTAAGTATGTTCTGTAATATTCGATTTGATCGAGCTAAAAATTGTGCATGACGAACGAGTGAATTTAACTCGTTGGATTGGTCAGATAAAAGTGTCTTTAATTTACGGTATTGTGCCATTGTTTATGTTGTATTGTTTATGTTGATCGCGTTGTGGCCGATATAATTATTTTGGTCAATATAATGATTATATAGGTAAATTTATACTTTATTTTATATTTCACAACGTATAGAGTTCGGTAGATGTTAAGTATGCCAATGCATGAAGTAATAAATTTAATGATTTCAAGCAGTTGTAAGGCAGCAGGTTAAATATCAATGAATATTATTCTTATCAGGAAACACAGTGGCGGTTCGGGTTATATTAATCTGAACAGGCGCCGATTGGTGGCTTTTGCATTACTTGCATTGGTTATCCTGCCGGGTGGATTGGCCTATACGGGTTATTGGTTGGGCAAACAGAGCGTGGTATTTCAGCCGGACGTTTTATACGCCGTCTTGCAAGCGCAACTAAAAGAACAAGGTAAAAAAATCGATATAACGCAGCACGAAGTTGAGGATAATATGAGCGCATTGGCGTCCCGTCTTGGCTCCCTTCAGGCACGTGTGATCAGATTGGATGCGTTAGGTCAGCGTCTTACGAAAATGGCAAAACTGGATAAAGGCGAGTTTAATTTTGCCAGCGTGCCTGCGCTTGGTGGTCCAGCAAACGATAAAACGCAACCGGTAGATGTACCTGAATTTATGCAGAATATCGCTCTATTATCCAAACAAATAGAGGATCGCGGGCAGCAGCTCTCCGTATTGGAAACAATGATGATGAATCGAAACCTGCAAGCAGAGGTGTTTCCAGCCGGTCGACCGATTAAGAAGGGTTGGACATCGTCCTATTTCGGTAAACGAACAGATCCCTTTACCGGGCGTCGTGAACACCACAAAGGCATGGATTTCGCTGGTAAAGACGGCAGTGATGTCATTGCGGTTGCGTCGGGGGTCGTTACCTGGGCCAGTCGCCGTTATGGTTATGGGAATTTGGTTGAAATCAACCATGGAAATGGCTATGCCACGCGCTATGGCCATAATAAAAAAATTATCGTGAAAGTGGGTGACACCGTTAAAAAAGGGCAAAAAATCTCCCTGATGGGATCAACAGGGCGCTCCACCGGTCCTCACGTGCATTTTGAAGTATTAATTAATGGCCGCGGCGTTAATCCAGCCAAGTATATTCGGGCCGCTCGCTAATCGAGCGATTTCGACGCGACATCGTGCTATACATACCATCCACCTTGCTACATCGCGGTTGGCGCATTTAACGTGTCTGGCCCGGCGAAATTTGCTTGCACCCATATCGACACATAAAAAAATTCATTCGCATTCTTATTCCCTTACTTTATAATCCCCATACATTTTTTATATTGAAATGTGCAGTTTTTACCCCTATATATTAGGTAGTTAAAACTAGGCAGTTAATATAGTCGGCGGGAAGAGTTAGTCAATATGGTTGGAAATTTATTCAAAAAGATCTTTGGCAGTCGTAATGAACGATTGGTCAAACAGATGCAGCGCGATGTCGATCAGATAAACAGCCTGGAGTCGCGATTTGCTGCGTTATCGGAGGAAGAATTACGCGCAAAGACCGTCGAATACAAAAAACGGGTCACGCAGGGTGAGGCGTTAGATAAATTGCTGCCTGAAGCCTTTGCGACCGTGCGCGAGGCAGCAAAACGTGTGTTGAATATGCGCCATTTTGATGTGCAACTCATGGGCGGCATGGTGCTCCACAGCGGCAAAATTTCAGAAATGACCACAGGTGAAGGTAAGACACTGGTGGCAACGTTACCGGCATATCTGAATGCACTATCGGGAGATGGCGTGCATATTGTCACCGTCAACGATTATCTTGCCCAACGGGATGCTGCCTGGATGGGAAAGATCTACGAGTATCTGGGGCTGACAGTCGGTGTGGTTATTCATGGACTTGAGCCGGATGCAAAACGCGCCGCTTATGCAGCTGATATCGTCTATGGCACAAATAATGAGTACGGATTTGATTATTTGCGCGATAACATGGCATTCAGCATTGAAGAAAAAGTACAGCGCAATCTAAATTTTGCGATTGTCGATGAAGTGGATTCTATTCTCATTGATGAGGCGCGTACTCCGCTCATTATCTCTGGTCAGGCTGAAGATAGCTCTGAGATGTACCACAAAATTAATAAACTCGCGCCACTGCTAGTCAAACAGGAAGCAGAAGACGGGCCTGGGGATTACAGCGTTGATGAAAAGCAACGGCAAGTCCTGTTGACTGAACAAGGTCATCAACGAGCAGAAGAATTACTTTCCGAAGCTGGATTACTTGGCGACGGGGAGAGCCTTTATAGCGCCAGCAATATCAGCTTGATGCATCATTTATACGCCGCTTTGCGTGCTTATGCGTTGTTCCAGCGAAATGTTGATTATATTGTAAAAGACAAGCAAATTGTGATCGTCGATGAGTTTACCGGGCGAACGATGCCAGGTCGGCGTTGGTCAGATGGTTTACATCAGGCGGTCGAAGCAAAAGAGGGTGTTAATATTCAGCATGAAAATCAGACCCTGGCATCCATTACCTTCCAGAATTATTTCCGGCTTTATAACAAGCTGGCAGGCATGACGGGAACGGCTGATACCGAGGCGTTTGAGTTTCAGCAAATTTACAAGCTGGAAGTGGTTGTTATTCCGACGAATAAACCTATTGGCCGGGCTGATCACAGTGACTTGGTGTTTCTGACGCCAAAAGAAAAGTTTCAGGCCTTATCAGAAGATATAGTGGATTGTCAAAAACGTGGTCAGC
Organism: uncultured Gammaproteobacteria bacterium; assembly: GCA_964632225.1. Lineage (GTDB taxonomy): Bacteria > Pseudomonadota > Gammaproteobacteria > SG8-11 > SG8-11 > JAADIM01. Next base: position 12,750 of record CAZWBV010000009.1, read on the forward strand.
CCGTGCTTGTGGGTACCGCATCAATTGAAACATCTGAGCACCTGTCATCACTGCTCAACGCCACGAAAATTGAGCACAAGGTATTGAATGCAAAATTTCATGAAATGGAAGCAGAAATTATTACCAACGCGGGTCGGCCGGGATCTGTCACTATCGCCACCAATATGGCGGGCCGCGGTACCGATATCGTGTTAGGGGGTAATCTGGAGGCAGAGATTAGCGCGCTCAAGAAACCGGATGAAAAATTAATTGAACAGGTACGCGCCGATTGGAAAACACGCCATGATCAGGTTTTGGAAGCAGGTGGTTTACATGTAATCGGTACTGAGCGACATGAATCGCGGCGTATTGATAATCAGTTGCGTGGTCGATCGGGCCGCCAGGGTGATCCGGGTTCCAGCCGGTTTTATTTGTCGTTGGAAGATAACCTGATGCGAATATTTGCGTCTGAGCGGGTATCGTCAATGATGCAAAAATTGGGCATGGAAGAAGGGGAGGCAATCGAGCATCCCTGGGTGTCCAAAGCGATTGAAAATGCACAACGTAAGGTGGAAGGACGTAACTTCGATACGCGTAAGCAGTTATTGGAATACGATGATGTGGCCAATGATCAGCGCAAAGTCATCTATGAACAGCGCAATGAGCTTATGGCGACGGACGATATTTCAGAAACCATCGTTGCGGTGCGAGAAGATGTGGTCAATAGCGTTATTGCAACCTATATTCCGCCACAAAGTATGGAAGAACAATGGGATGTGTCCGGCTTAACAGAGGCGATGGAACGTGAATTCGCTCAAAAGATGGATATTCAAAGCTGGCTGGACACTGATGACAGTTTACACGAGGAAACGTTGTGTACTCGAATACGCGAGGAGATAAATAAAAGTTATGCTGAAAAGGAAAATTTGGCAGGTAAAGAGGTAGTTCGTCATTTTGAAAAAGCGATTATGTTGCAGGTGGTTGATTCGTTATGGAAAGATCATTTGGCGGCAATGGATCATTTGCGCCAAGGTATTCATTTACGTGGGTACGCGCAAAAAAATCCCAAGCAGGAATATAAACGCGAAGCATTTGAATCCTTTATGCAAATGTTAGAGCGTATCAAAACAGAAGTAATCGGTGTTGTTTCCAAAGTACAGGTACGTGCCGAAGAAGACGTCGAAGCCGTCGAAGCGCAACGGCGTCAATCAGCGGCAATGGAGTTTCAACATGCTGATGCGACCGCCATGGTGTTACCTGGAGGACGGGCTGACGGGCCCGCCGCAGAAGAACCCAGAGAACAACAAGCGCCGTTTGTACGCGAAGGTAAAAAAGTCGGGCGTAATGATCCTTGTCCTTGTGGTTCAGGTAAAAAATTCAAGCAATGTCACGGAAAAGTTCAATAGCGTCGAATTTTATGGATTTAATCTTAGTTACAAAATGACACTTATATAGGGCCTGTCAAGAAATAACTTGATCATAACAGGCCCTTAATAAACCGCTGGGGTTTTTATGGTCGTTGGATCAAGCGTGTTTCCCGTTTTGCATTCGATTGAAGGTATTTGTCTAGGGACAACCAGTGCCGGTATTAAAACGCCCGGTCGTCAGGATCTGGTTGTGATTCGTTTGGATAAAGAGACAAACTGTGCGGGTGTCTTTACGCGCAATAAATTTTGCGCTGCGCCGGTTATTATTGCGCGTCAGAATTTATCGGAAACGATGCCGCAGTTGCTGGTCATTAATACCGGCAACGCCAACGCAGGCACTGGCGAGCAGGGTATGTCAGATGCGCAAGCAGTTTGCCGTGTGTTAGCGGCATTGCACGAATGTCAGGAAAATGAGGTGTTGCCGTTTTCAACAGGTGTTATAGGGGAATCTTTACAGCTTGATGCGATTAACGTTGCGTTGCCGAACGCGTACAACGCATTGAGCCAAGACGGTTGGGAGGATGCAGCGAATGGCATTTTAACGACGGATACTGTGCCGAAAGGTTTTTCAAAAAAAATTTCTATTGATGGCCATCCTGTCACCGTGACTGGCATTGCCAAGGGGTCTGGCATGATTCGACCGGACATGGCCACGATGCTTGCGTTTATTGCAACGGATGCCGCAATATCACCAAAATTGCTGAAACAGTGTTTGCATACCGCCGTTGAGGCATCATTTAATCGAATTACCGTTGATGGTGATACCTCGACCAATGATGCGTGCATCTTAATGGCTACAGGTAAGAGTCGTTTGCCGCAGATAGAAGAGGAAAATGAAGCCTACCAGTTGTTTTATGGTGCGCTGATTGATGTGTGTGAATTTTTGGCGCAAGCGATAATTCGCGATGGCGAGGGCGCGACAAAATTGATAACCGTCGACGTGTTTGAAGGCACATCGGAGCAGGAGTGCAAAGACGTTGCATATACCATTGCGCATTCGCCCTTGGTGAAAACCGCTTTTTTTGCCAAAGACCCGAATTGGGGACGAATTCTTGCCGCCGTGGGTCGCGCCGAAATAAAAAATTTTGATATCAATGCAATGAGTATCTTCCTTAATGAGGTGTGTATCGTGAGTAATGGCGGCAGGGCGCCGGGTTATTCAGAGCAATCCGCACAGCGTGTGATGGATCAGGATGAAATTACCATAAAAGTCAATTTAGGGCGTGGCTTGTACAGCGCACGTATCTGGACCTGCGATTTATCTTACGACTACGTACGTATCAATGCCGATTATCGAAGTTAACAGTACCCGCGTTAAACCCGCCAACGTTAAACCGGCCATGTCCACCCCGTTACAGGTTGCCGTTGCGGTTATTAGTGATAAACAAGGCCGGATACTGCTGAGCAAAAGATCCGCGAGTGCGCATCAAGGTGGTCTGTGGGAATTTCCTGGCGGTAAGGTTGATGCTGGCGAAGATGTGTATGCGGCACTGACGCGGGAACTTAAAGAAGAGCTAAATATTATTCCACAGCAGGCACGCCCGTTAATTAAAATACATCACGATTATCTAGATCAATCTGTCTTGCTGGATGTCTGGCGAGTAACCGATTTCGCAGGGCGTGCCAGTGGTCAGGAAGGTCAGCCATTGGAATGGGTGCGTTTAGATCAGTTGTCAGAATTCGATTTTCCGGCTGCGAATCACGCGATCGTAAAAGCAGCGCAGCTTCCTTGTGTTTATCTTATTACGAAATCAATAATTTCGGATGTGCCGGGCTATTTTGAAAAACTGGCGTTATTGTTGCGGGCCGGTATCAAGCTGGTCCAGTTTCGTATAAAAGAGTCAGAATCCAGCGATTTTCGCAGGCTGGCCAGCGAAACATTGCGTTATTGCCGGTCCCACGGTGCGAAACTGATGGTCAATGCAGACCCAAACGTTGCAGAAGAATTGGGTGCAGATGGTGTGCATTTGTCCAGTGACCGTTTAATGGCGTTACGCGACCGACCGCTCGGTTTGCATAAATGGGTGGCCGCTTCCTGCCATAACGCGCAAGAGCTAACCCACGCAGCCAATCTCGGTGTTGATTTTGCTGTACTTTCTCCCGTACTGGCAACAAAAAGTCATCCCGGCGCGGATACGCTGGGTTGGGAAACATTTTCTGATTTAGTTGAAAGTGCGCCAATGCCCGTATACGCGCTAGGGGGTATGAATCCACAACAGATGCAAAATGCATATAAGCACGGTGCGCAAGGGGCGGCTGTTCTCAGCGCCCTGTGGGATAAGACAGGGAATCAGCAGGACAACGAGGGAGATGGTGTGAACGATCTTATGCGAGCAGTCAAAGAATATATCCCTTAATCTCAAACACCTTAGGTAGAGGGTAATATTAAGCTATATAAATCAATGTTTTGGGTAATGAAAATACATAATCTATTGTTTTATTTGGTATTTACCTGGAAAATCACGATTACAAGCACCAGTTAATCACTTAAACACACCATTATGATGTAGAAATTACACCATTATGGTGTATACTTGTTTTAATTGAAATATTTTAATAACCCATTGTATGGAGCGCGCAGTATCCACTCTTACAAAATCAAGAATCAAGGGGGGGGATCAATTAAATGTGCTCTTTTCAAAGTAATAATTCAGGATTTAATAATTCTGAATACTATGCGGCGCTTACTATAGGTAGTAAGAAATTTTTATTAAATAAAACTAATCATAATAAAGTACGCGATTTAGTTGGCGAGGTAGTAACCTGTCATTCCTGGCTATCGATGTCAGAGTCCAGTCTACCTGTCCCAAGTTGGCGATTTTCGGTGAAAGAGTTATTTAAAGTTGTACGCGAGACATTAAAGTCTAATCATCCCAACAGGCTCTTTTTATTTGAGAAAAAACATTACACAGACGTTAAAAAAATCCTGTCCGTATTAGTTAGGTCTTATTTAATAAAGGAGATATCTCAACGCTCAGGGTTAACTATCGAAAGTATAGTGGCTACATTACCAGCCCAATCGAATGCATACTTACGAAGTATAATCTTAAGCTCGACAAGTAATATAAATGTAAAGCATTGTGGATTCACTCTATCCTCTAGTAATGGATATATATCGGTCAAACAAACATGTTGGTTGGGTACAGACGAATACAGTCACATGATAGTTCAACTGATCTTGAGTAAATATCTAGAAAAACTAACCGAGAAAACTGCGTGGCCTGTATTTTTCGGCAACTTGAAAGGTAATAATAGAATCTTCCGAACAGTAGCATGTTCTGGTGATCATATTTCTATTGTTGGGTTGGATGGTTCTGAAGTAGAAAAAATTGTCGAAAACGACGTCCTATATAATAAAGACACTACTGATCCCGATGAAATTGTTGTCAAAACGGCATACTACTTGATGAACAGAGAAATTCTGGGGATAAGCGGATACACATTAATGGAAGAATGTTTACATGTATGAAATATCTTTACATTTTTAATAATTTAATCAACATTAAGAGGTTAATACGGTGACCAAAAGAGCAACTGTCTCATTCACGGATAAAGATTTAGAAAGATTAAATAACTTAAAAGACGCATTGGACATACCATCCACTGCACAAGTTATCAGTTTTGCTATCAAATTAGCTGATGAAATACGTAAAGAAAAGCAAACTGGTGGCGAAGTTATTTTTGAAAAAGGACGTAAAAAACGTGAATTGATTATTCCGGGTCTAGAAAAATCTTAATAACAATCAAATTATGTCTGCTAACGATGATCAAATTATCAATTTTGATGATCGGCCAGTCGGGTCGAGTGGCAACGATGTTCCTGAAATAACATTGCGACAAAGACAATCTGATCAAGACCACTTTCGACGGTTTTGGTCTTTGGTTTTACTATCAACCGGGTTCTTTCTGTCAGTAATCATTGACACTGTTTTGCTATATTACACGAAGGAAGCCGCCTGGGTAACAGAAGCATTTTCAAAAACTATTGTTCCAATATTAGCATTTGTACTCGGTGCTTCAATTAAAAAATAGTATACAAGAAATAGGGTTCAAGCTGAACTTAATAACTTAACTGAGGGAATGGGGCTACAGGTCTTGTTTTTGCCTTATTGCAGTTCCGGGTTTGCTTAAAATTCATTTTCCGCTTCACCATTAATGCCATAAGATTCGCTTGCCCATTCGCCCAAGTCAATTAGCTTACATCGTTCACTGCAAAAAGGCCGCCAACGTTGTTCGGGTAGCCAGTCGACTTGCTTTGAACAAGTGGGGCAACTCACCGTTATATTTGGTTTTTTGTTGATAGGATTCACTTTTAGCGTGGCTGTTGTTGGTAATTAGTAAGTTGCTGGTTTGAGTGAGTGATTAATAAGGCGCGACGAATTATAATACACAACAAGACAATTGAAATTGGACGTCTTTTTTTGTTTGCTTGGGTCGCATAGTCGGCGATGATTCCATGAAGCGCACGGAAAACCGGTGTTTACCACCGCTTATTTCGGCAAAACAGGTAAATTTTTTTGGCACAATCACCCTGATAAGCTGGTATGCATTATCAGAGTTGAGCTTTTTTTGATAATTGCCTGCTTTTGCTGTTTCCAATTGCGGTGACGCGCTTTCTCTGAGTAATTTTAGCAAAAAATTAATCGATAATTGCACTATTTCCACGGAGCCAAGCCAGTTGTTGAGTTGGTTTCGGCGTTCTGCGGCTGATTGTTGTAACCAGGCATGATAGACGGGGATATCAAATTCACAGCTGCCTCCCGGGATGCTGCCGCGTTGCATGATACTTTTTAATAGTTCGTTTTCGCGAATATCATTGCCGATTTGTCCCTTGATGGAATAGAGCTGATCTGTAAGACCCTTGAGCTTATCCAGAATTGAAATTAATAAACTGTGATCGACCGCCGGTGTTTGTTGCAGTCTGGTTAAGCTGGTTTCTTGCCTTTCCAGTTCTTTGATCGTTTCGGATTTGAAATCACCCCGATTAATTGTGTAAAGGATATCGACCAGGGAGGCAATAGCAGCGCGACATTGCCACTCTGACTCACCTTCGAGCATAAAATTTAATTGCCGAAACAAGAATTCAAGCCTTAAAAAGGTTCGAATGCGCTCGTTTAATGGTTGTTCATATGTCGTTGTTTCGTTCACGCGCTATTCCAAATAATATAATGGATGTATTTTGACTGCCAGCGCAGCAATTGTCTACGTTTTATGGTAGCAGAATTGATTGAAATAGAAAGAAAACATCATCGACGGGGGGATATGGCAGCAGATATCTTATGAGGGTAATGATTTTCCAATATGTGTGAGGTGAGCCTAGTGAGCCCCGTTTATGCTACAATCAGACGATCTAACGATGGGTGAGAAGATGGGTGAGAAAGAAAAAAATATTGCTACCCGGACCAATGATGGCTTTATATTGTAAATATGTATATGACCCCTTTCTCTTTTCTCTGTTGGAGCACTAGTTTTCAGGAGAAAAAAGCCCACTCCTAAGGATCATAAACCTGTTGATTGAAATAGTGTTACAGGCAAGAATCAGGATCGGGAGATTGTTGGGTTTTAAGGCAATTGGCAATTTCAACTATTTCTTTTGCATTTTTACCGTCGAGTTTCTTAATATCAATTTCGCTGTCGGTACCAATCCAACCAAGTGAGCGACTAAAAGTCGCTGCTTGTTCATTAGATAATTCTTTTTCTATTTCCGGAATATTTTCAAAAGTTGTTTTTTCGTTCCAACGCAGGGACGGGCCTTCTTCGGGTAGATTGTTTAACAACGGATTACCTTGTTTGTGATCAGAGCACGCGTAAAGTAGAAAGAAAAAAAATCCTAATTGCAGTGCCTTCATGATGTTCTCCTAAGTTAAACGATTGTTTAGTATGCTCTTGTTGTAATTGCAGCGGTGATTTAAATTTATGATATCAGTAAATCAGCTAGAATCTAACAGTAGAATGATTAGACAACCTTTAGTTATCATAGTAGCATTATTGGTCCAATAAAGATCCCGCATGAAGGAGCATTTTATGGGCGTTACTTTTGAAGATCTATGGAAGAAATTCCCGGATGATCCTACTTTACATGTTGATCCGAAAACGGGCAAAGACATTTTCGATAATCATTGTGCGATTAATTTAAGCGAAGCACTTTTTAATTGCGGTATTCCTTTGAAGGGGTTTACTAAAACAAAATGTTGGCATTGTCCAAAAGGTGGAATACACATTATCCGCGCACAAGAAATGGCAAACTGGTTAAAAACAAAACCGTTTGTCAATTGTCCGGAACCAAGACCTCTTTCAGCCAAAACCTACCACGAAAACAAAGAGACGGGGATTATTTTTTTTAGAGACTATTGGCGAAGGGGAACATCAGAATCCTCCAGAACCGGTGATCATATTGATCTTTGGAATGGTTCACGCTTAACGACGGTTTTCAGTTATTTCAGAGCGCAATTTGGTTTTTCATGGGAAGGTCAGTTTAGCGATTACAAACTTTCAAAAGAAATTCTTTTTTGGCCAATTAAATAAAGGGCGCATTATTTGGTTACCTCAGGTCGAGACCTCTGCCTGGCAGGTTTTCAATTGCCCCTTAATCTCAAACGCGACCGGGTATAACCTACAACTTTATTAGCCCAAGAAGAACCGATTGAAATACAAAAAAACAGACTATTGTTTTGTTAATCAGATGTTTTTTTAGCGTTTTCAGCCAGCTTCAGGTAGGTTCCGTGGATTTTATTCAGTT
>CAZWBV010000010.1:0-11002 GCA_964632225.1 uncultured Gammaproteobacteria bacterium
CGCAACAAAACGCGGCATTGGTTGAAGAAGCCGCTGCGGCGAGTGAATCAATGAACGAGCAGGCGAAAGGCTTAAGTGAAATGATGGAGTTTTTTAATGTGGGTGACGGTGCGCGGGTTGCACAGGCGCCACGCTCAACGGCCGCCCCTGCGCAATCCCGGCCGTCAGCCGCGCCAAATGCGGCGGGTAAGAGTTCAAATGCGCCTGCTGCAGGAACAGGCAGTGATGGAGAATGGGATGAATTTTAACCAATTGAATTCACAGTAACCGTTAATAGTAACTTTATTATAATAGAAGATGAAAAATGAGTGCAAACAATACAGCGCGTAAACTTGATTCGGCTGGCATATTAGACAATAAAAATGCGAGAGAAAGAGAATTTGATTTTTCAAAATCTAATTTTGAATATATCAAAAAATTGGTCAAACAAAATACGGGCATTCATCTGACCGACGCAAAGCAGCAACTTGTTTATAGTCGACTGGCGAGAAGATTACGTTCATTAAAGTTGTCTACTTTTAATGAGTATACTGAATATCTTGAAACAAACTATGACCAGGAAATCGTCGAATTGACAAATGCGATTACCACGAATCTCACGTCGTTTTTTAGGGAACCGCATCACTTTGAGTTTATGTCAGATGTTTTTCTACCCTATATATATAAACAAAAGAAAGTGGAAAAAACGCTCAGAATTTGGTCTGCAGGTTGTTCAACGGGTGAGGAACCTTATTCCATTGCGATGACATTAAAAGAAAATGTACCACCTATCAAAAACTGGGACATTAAAGTACTGGCGACGGATTTAGACACCAATGTGGTACAGAAAGCAAAGTCCGGCGTCTATGCAGATGAGCGTATTGTCGGTATGAAACCGGAACGGATTAAAAAATGGTTTACCAGCGGTGCAGGTACACAGGCTGGAAACGTCAAAGTATCACCGAAACTCCAGGACTATATTACGTTCAAGCAACTTAATTTGATGGATCAATGGCCTATGAATGGCAAGTTCGATCTAATATTTTGCAGAAACGTTGTTATTTATTTTGACAAGCCAACACAAAAAATATTATTTGATCGGTATGCTGATTTGCTAACACCGACAGGGTATCTGATAGTGGGGCATTCTGAAACGCTGTTTAAGGTAACAGATCGATTTAAATTATTGGGGAAAACGATTTACCAAAAAATTAAATGAAGTTAAATGCCAGCAGATGTGAAAAATATGAAGGTGTTAGATGTCAACTAATTTAAAAACAAAAGAGATAGAATTGCCACCCGCGTTTTCTCACTTAAAACATGTTAAACGTTATTGGGATAATACTCAGAATGTTTTTATGGCAAAAATTCTTCCTGGAGAATATTACGTTACTATGAATGCTGAAGCAGTGATTACTGTGTTGGGGTCGTGTGTTTCTGCTTGTGTTAGAGATAGAGAAACAGGTGTTGGTGGCATGAATCATTTTATGTTACCTGCAAACAAGGACGAAGCACGAGGTATATTGAAAAAACTGGAACCAACTGGGGCAAATAGATACGGTAATTTTGCGATGGAATCTCTAATAAATGATATTCTAAAAAATGGCGGAAAAAGAAAAAACCTTGAAGTTAAAATTGTAGGTGGCGGGAAAATTTTGCAGAACGCGACGAATATTGGCGAAATGAATATTAAGTTTGTTGAAGATTATATTGATAGTGAAGGGTTAAAGCTGGTGGGCTCGGATGTGGGTGATGTGTATCCTCGAAAAGTGGTGTATATACCCGCTACTGGTGCGGTAAAAGTTAAAAGACTGAGAACGTTACATAACAATACCGTTATTGAACGTGAAGGGAAATATATGGATGACATCAATACGAAACCGGTGGGTGGCGAGGTCGAGTTATTCTAACAGTAATGGTACATAAAAATACCTATAATAGCATAAGTGGTTGGGGCAGCGTGTATGGCAGATAAAATAAAAGTATTGATAGTCGATGATTCTGCATTAATCCGCCAGATGTTAACTGAAATACTGTCATCAGATCACGCCATTGAAGTCGTCGGGGCGGCAACCGATCCAATTGTTGCACGTGAAAAAATTAAGAGATTAAATCCAGATGTACTGACACTGGATGTGGAAATGCCGAAAATGGACGGGGTTTCTTTTTTGTCAAATTTGATGAGGTTAAGGCCCATGCCGGTCGTGATGGTGTCCTCTCTGACTGAGAGTGGTGCTGATATTACACTGCAAGCATTGGAGTTGGGTGCGGTGGATTTCGTCACCAAGCCGAAAATCGATGTGGCAAGTGGGTTAGCTGAATATGCCAGTGAAATTATTGGAAAAGTTAAAATAGCGGCGAAAGCCAAAGTGCGACCATTGGACCGTAAGCCCATCGATATGGATGTTGCGCCAAAACTTTCTGCAGATGCTATTTTAAACAAAAACGCTAAATCGAGACATTTTAGAACGACAGACAAGTTAATTGCGATTGGTGCGTCAACAGGTGGCACAGAGGCGATAAAGGAAGTATTAATGCGCTTACCACCCGATACCCCGGGTGTCGTTATTACACAACATATACCCGCTGCATTTAGTAAACCATTTTCGCTAAGAATGAATGGTGTATCACCGATGACCGTGACACAGGCGGAAGACGGGCAACAAATTTTACCTGGACATGTATATATTGCACCTGGTGCATATCATTTACTGGTTGAACGTGACGGTGCGCGTTTTGTCTGTCGTTTGAATGATGGGCCGGCGGTAAACAGACATAAACCCAGTGTGGATGTGTTGTTTCGATCTGTAGCACAAAATGCAGGTAGTAATGCGATTGGTGTTATTTTGACTGGGATGGGTGACGATGGTGCAGATGGCATGAAAGAAATGCAAGAACACGGTGCTGTCACCATCGCGCAGGATGAAAAATCAAGCGTTGTTTGGGGTATGCCTGGAGAAGCAGTGAAAAAGGGGGGAGTGGATGAGGTTTTATCTTTGCTTCAAGTACCAAAAAAATTGATTACATTATTCTAAATAAATTCTCACAAGTAAGGTTATTAATAAATACTTTTCTCAGGTGTATCTGGCAATAATGGACTAGTGATAGTCGGCCTTATTCCAGTCAACGTCTTTAAAAAGGCAGCGATATCTTTTATCTGCTGTGTATTTAAATCGAAGTTGTACTGTGTTTTTCCCATTACTTCTATTGCTTCCTCTAATGAATTGGCACTTCCATTGTGAAAATAGGGGGAAGTTATCGCTATATTTCTCAGAGAAGGTACCCGCCACATGAACATGTCCCTGGGGTTTTTTGTTAGGTGATAAACGCCTTTGTCTTGCATTAAATTATAAAGTTCATCAAATTTACTACCGCGATAGTTTGGAAATATTTCGTAAAAACCATCGCCCATTTTTAGCGCAGGTCCTGGTGCAGGCCCTGAAAAATTAACGCCAAAATGACAGGCAATGCATCCTTGCAGTCTGAATTCTTCCATTCCTTGTTTTTCCTGCTTGGACAGCAGAGATTTTTCGCCTTTAATAAACCGGTCAAAGCGACTATCGGGTGTAGTGAGTGTGCGTTGAAAACTTGCAATGGCATTTGCAACGAGCATTAAATTTATTTTTGATGATTTTCCAAAAGCGGCGTTAAATTCATTCTGGTAACCAGGAATTTTTTTTATACGATTTATGTAATTTTTTTCAACACTAAAACCAGTTATGGTTTTACTTAATATATGATTCTTAGTTTGGGCTTCCAGATTTTTTGAGCGTCCATCCCAATATAATACCGTCTTGAATCCGACGTTCCACAAACTGGGAGCGGATCGGCGTGTCATTTTTCCTTGATATCCAATCGACAATGATCGACCGTCTTCTCCTCCTGCAAAAATATTATGGCAGCTGTTACACGACAATGTACCGTCACGGGATAAACGTGGGTCAAAGAATAATTTTTTACCCAGTTCTATTTTTGCGCTGGACAGTGGGTTTTCAACCGGTACTGGTACCTTGTCTGGCAATGCCTGTAGATAGTCAAACGCGTTCACGGTTGTAACGTAAAAGCTGATTGTGACTAAAATTCCAATTTTAACAAAATGCATAGTAAGTAAGTTTTCCAAAGCGTGCCCCGGGTTGTCTGTGTTAACTAATGACAAAGCCGACGTGGTGTTGTTCAATAATTAAGCGTTAAAGTGTCAATACTTCGCCAGACACCACGTTGAGTAGTAAATATTCATTATAACTGAATGATTTAACAGAATAAATAGTTTTGACTTTGCTGGCATATGACTTGCACACAACTGTTTTACAGTCACTTTTTTGCAATAGCAAGCAACAACGATAACCTGAGACAAGTTAACTTTAAGGATCACTAAGCATGGCGGTTGAAGAAGACGATGCAAAAGACGGTGGTGGCAGTGAGTCGAAAGACATTGTCAATAAGTCACAGAATAAAACGCCCTGGGTACTAATTGGGGTCATTATTTTTTTAGTGGCCATTTTGGTCGCAGGCGCTACCGTAGGTGCGCTCTATTACGCCGGGTTGTTTGAATCAAAACAACAAAAAGAGACGGCAGCTGGCAAGAAATCAAAAGAACAAGATGGGGGCGATGAAGATGCAGAAACGGAAGAAACGGAGGAAAGTGAAGAAAAAAAGGTAGCGATATATGTTCCCATTGAATCCACTTTTGTCGTTAATTTTGAGGGTGCAAGCAAAGTCCGGTTTTTGCAGCTAACAGTTGAACTTATGACACGTGATGAAACAGGGGTGGAATCGTTAAATACGCATATGCCGGTGATACGAAATAATCTTACACTTTTATTTAGTAGCTATACTTTTGATGATGTGAATACAGTAGAAGGTAAACAACAATTGCGCGCGGCAGCGCTGGCAGAAGTACAAAAAATTATGGAAGAAGAAACAGGGAGTCCGGTGGTGGATGCGTTGTATTTTACCAGTTTTGTAACCCAATGAGACGCATTTTCAAGGACTGCAGATGCAGGCGGTTAGCCAGAACTATTTAGCGAGAACTATTTAGTGTGAAACAGAAAGTTCGAAATAGGTGATGTTATGTCTGTAAACGATTTACTTTCCCAGGATGAAATTGATGCGCTGTTGCATGGCGTATCTTCCGGTGACGTTGATTCAGAAAACGAGGACAGTATTGATGCGGGTGGCATCAATAGTTATGATTTTACCAGCCAGGACCGTATTGTACGTGGGCGTATGCCCACGCTTGAGATGATTAATGAACGCTTTGCGCGTTATTTTCGAATTAGTTTATTTAATCTGTTACGCCGCACGGCGGAAATTTCTGTTGATGGCGTGCAAATGTTGAAATTTTCTGAGTATATTCACAGTTTGTTTGTGCCGACAAGTTTAAATATTGTTAAAGCTAAACCATTGCGAGGTACCGGTTTGATGGTGTTTGATCCAAAGCTGGTTTTTACAGTAGTGGATAATTTTTTTGGTGGTGACGGACGATTTCACGCAAAGATTGAGGGCCGCGAATTCACACCCACTGAATTAAGAGTTATTAGATTGATCATGGACCGGTCCTTTATAGATATGCAAGAAGCATGGGCGCCTGTGTTACCGCTTGAGTTTCTATATATGTCATCGGAGGTAAACCCGCATTTTGCAAATATAGTAAGTCCCAGTGAAGTCGTTGTTGTAAGTACGTTTCATATTGAGCTGGAAGGAGGGGGTGGAGACCTTCACTTAACACTACCGTATTCAATGCTCGAACCAATAAAGGAATTACTGGATGCCGGTGTGCAAAGTGATAAATCGGAAAAAGATGAACGATGGACGCTTGCACTAAGAGAGGAAATTAAGGAAGCAAAGGTGGAGCTTGTATCGACATTGACAGAAACAGAATTGACCCTAAATGAGGTGATCGATTTAACTGAAGGTGACATTATACCGATCGAAATTCCAGATCTGGTCATGCTCAGAGCAGAAGGTATTCCTGTACTACGCGGTACATATGGCACTTCACATGGCAATCTGGCTATAAAAATTGCCGAAAGAATTAAGCCAGTAATAGTTTGATCGAAAGAGATTGGAGATAATGTATGGTTGATGACAATACAGACGGCGGTGCAGACGATTGGGGTGCTGCAATGGCCGAACAGGCTGATGCAGAAAGTGCTACTGCAGAAGAACAAAAAAACTACCAGCCTGCAGTATTGGAGAACCTGCAAGATGACAGCAGTGGGCAGAGTATGGAAGATGTCAATTTGGATGTTATTCTTGACATTCCGGTGACTATTTCCCTCGAAATTGGTCGGACCGGCATTAATATTCGAAATCTTCTTCAATTAAATCAGGGTTCAGTTGTTGAACTGGATAGATTGGCTGGAGAACCGCTCGATGTACTTGTAAACGGAACGTTAATTGCTCACGGTGAGGTTGTTGTAGTAAACGAAAAATTTGGTGTGCGCTTAACAGATATTATTTCCACTACTGATCGAATTAAGAAATTAAGATGAGCAGGTTCTATTTTACAACTTACTTTACCAGGAATTTAATAAAAAACCTGCCCAACTGGCTGTTTGCTGGTGCAGCGTGGTGTGTGTCAATGGTTGCCCATGCCGCCGAAATATCTTCAACGTTATCATCAGAGCTAGCAGCTAAGTTACCGGCGCAACTACCGGTAAAATTGCCTATTGAAGTAAACAATCCCGTTACCACATCCAGTATTCTGCAAACACTGGTTGGTTTGATCGTTGTGCTTGCCGTTATCGCGCTGGGTGCATATATATTAAGACGATTTGGTAATTTACCCAGCATGAATAACGGCGTGATTAAAGTAGTCGCATCCGTTTCAATGGGGCCAAGAGATCGTATTGTTTTAGTTCAGGCAGGCGAGCAGCAACTTCTTGTGGGTATATCGCCTGGTAGGATGCAAACTTTATGTGAATTAAAGTCACCAATTGAAATAAATGAGTCTGATTCAAATAAGTCAGGTAGTTTTCAAAATAAACTTTTCTCAGCGATTAAAGGTCAATCTGTTACAAAAAAAACGTAGTGCATCGAATTTGATATTATGGTTAAAGCAGGAAATTAATGAAGCAACCGCAAAAAAAATTATCGCATTTATTGCCACTCCTAATTGTGACTTTGGTTATAACAATGATCACGGGGATGGGGCTTGCAACGAAATCCGCTTATGCTGCCGAATTAGGTTTGCCCGCCGTTTCCGTCAGTACCGCTGAGGACGGAGAGCAGACTTATACGTTAAGTATTCAGGTGCTGGCATTAATGACAGCGCTGACGTTTTTACCCGCCGCTTTGATGATGATGACGTCGTTTACCCGCATTATTATTGTACTGGCCATTGTTCGTCAGGCAATAGGATTGGCACAAACACCGTCAAATCAGGTGCTTATTGGGCTGGCCCTGTTTCTTACCATTTTTGTTATGTACCCCGTTTTTGACAAAATTTATCAAGAGGTGGTTAAACCCTATATTGACGAAAAAATAACATTCGCAGAGGCCATTCCAAAGGCGGCCGAGCCATTTCGTACTTTCATGTTAAACCAAACACGTTCATCAGATTTAGCTCTGTTTTCACAACTTTCAGAAAAAACCAGCTTGAAAGAATTAGACAGTCAAATCGATACTGGAAAAAAATTACCCGTAATTGACAACCTTGATGCAGATAGTGATGTGGATACCCGTATTGCGGAAAAAGAATCTTTTGCTGTCGTCTTAGCATCATTTGTTACCAGTGAATTAAAGACAGCGTTTCAAATCGGTTTTATGATATTTATACCGTTTCTAATTATTGATTTGGTTGTGGCAAGTGTATTGATGTCAATGGGCATGATGATGTTGTCACCGATGATCATTTCGATTCCGTTTAAAATTATGCTGTTTGTACTTATTGATGGCTGGTCACTTATCATGGGTACGTTGGCGTCAAGTTTTTATATTTAGGTTTTTAACTTTCTTTAAAACGTTTGTTTTTAAAATTTCTTTTAAAATAGGGGAGTAACAGAGTGACGCCTGATTTGGTTATTACAATTGGCAGGCAAGCATTGGAAGTTTGTATTCTTATACTTGCAGTGATATTACTTCCAGTACTCGCGGTGGGTCTACTAATCAGTATGTTTCAGGCAGCAACGCAAATAAATGAAATGACATTAAGTTTTGTACCCAAGTTACTCGTTGTCTTTTTAATTTTATTGTTTGGGGGGTCGTGGATGTTACAACTATTGATAGGTTACACAACCCGGTTGATAGGTAACATTCCTGCGTATCTTTTATAGTGTGTGCTTGGCGTATGCCTGATGTATGTGAATTTTGCATGGTTAACTTAAAATTATGGTCTTTACGGGTACTGAAGTTGCGACATGGGTAGGATCCTATATATTACCGTTATTTAGAATAGCGGCACTGGCCAGTATTGCCCCGGTATTTGGTTCGCGATTGGTGCCCGTGCGAATACGGGTTGCTATTTCAATTGTTCTCACGGTTATCGTTGTCTCTATTATTCCACCACCAGAAAGTATTGAACCCTTGTCCCTAAACGGTGTATTAGTCATTGTTCAACAAATTCTTATTGGCCTGGCGATGGGGTTTTCAATGTTGATGGTATTCAGTATTTTTGTCACCGGGGGACAAATTATTGCCCTAAGTATGGGTTTGGGTTTTGCGACGATGGTCGATCCGCAAAATGGCGCACAAGTACCTGTCGTCAGCCAATTTTACCAGATATTGGTGACATTAGCGTTTCTTGCATTTAATGGGCATTTGATTCTGGTGGAAGTATTAGTTGAGAGTTTTACGGTGATACCCATTTCGTCTAAAGGACTGTCTGTTGATAGTTATTGGGAAATAGTCAGTTGGGGCAGTTACCTATTTCAAGGTGCAGTTGTGCTTGCATTGCCAGTTATTGCCTCGCTGTTAGTAGTGAATCTGGCATTGGGTATTATCATGCGGGCTTCTCCGCAGTTTAATATTTTATCTATTGGTTTTCCGATAACGTTAACGTTGGGATTTATTTTAATACTGATTACATTACCCACATTTCTACCCTTGGTCTCACAACATGTTACATCCGGCTTCCAGCTTATAAGTAGAATATTAAGTGCGGGTTAATTAAAAAATACTGACGAGTAATTTATGGCAGAGAGTAGCGCACAGGAAAAGACTGAACAACCGACAGCGAAACGCTTACAAGACTCGCGTGACAAAGGACAGGTTGCGCGTTCACGTGAATTAAATACGACGCTGGTCATGCTTGTGGGTGCTTCTGGATTAATTGTAATGGGTGAAAATATTTTGCAAAACTTGGCTGCCGTAGCGAAAAACGCGCTGAGCATATCCAGGGAAACGCTTTTCGATGATACCACGTTGATGAATAACTTTATCGATGCGATTACAGATTCAATTTTATTGTTAGTCCCATTTCTAATATTAATGGTTATTGTCGCGATGCTTGCACCGTTGCTAGTTAGCGGTTGGACGTTCAGCGTGCAAGCGATGAGTTTTAAGTGGGACAAGTTAAGCCCGATTAAGGGCATGGGGCGAATTTTCGCATGGAACGGCGTACTGGAACTGCTAAAAGCGCTGGCGAAATTCGTACTGGTATTATTCGCTGTTTCTCTATTTTTATGGCACAACAAAGACGATTTTATATTGTTGTCAAAACAATCATTTGAAGTTGGCCTTGCACATGCAGTATCGAATATTGGTTGGTCGTTCTTGATTGTTAGCCTGGTGCTCATCATTGTCGCAATGGTCGATGTGCCTTTTCAGATATGGAATCACGCTAAGCAGTTAAAAATGACAAAACAGGAAGTGCGCGATGAAAACAAGGACACGGAAGGTAATCCGGAAGTACGCAGCAGAGTACGGCAAATGCAACAGGAAATATCGAAACGGCGCATGATGGATAAGGTCGCAACCGCTGATGTGATTGTAACTAACCCTACGCATTATGCTGTCGCACTTAAATATCAACAGGATGCAATGAAAGCCCCCATCGTTGTCGCGAAGGGTGCTGATTTTATTGCTCAACAAATAAGGAATATTGGATCGATCAATAATGTGACGACAGTGTCGGCACCCCCATTGGCACGTTCTCTTTTTTACAGTGTAAAACTGGGTCAGGAAATACCAAGTGGTTTGTATTTAGCCGTTGCCCAATTATTGGCGTATGTGTATCAGCTAAATAATATTCAGGCAGATAAGAATAAAGTACCCGATATACCTGAATTTCCGATACCCGATGAATATAAGCGAGAAGAATAGCGATGAATGCCAATAGTGTTGCTGAATCATTTTCTCGATTGATTAAAAATGGGCTAGGTATTCCATTATTGCTACTGACTTTGTTGGCAATGATCGTGATTCCCATGCCGCCAATCATGCTGGATATTTTTTTTACATTTAACATTTCCCTCGCCCTTGTGGTCATGCTGGCCTCTATTTATATACATCGACCGTTGGATTTTTCGGTATTTCCGACTGTTCTATTGATTACGACGTTGCTGCGACTAAGTTTAAATATCGCATCGACCCGGGTGGTATTACTTGATGGCCACACAGGCACCGCTGCCGCAGGGCAGGTTATTCAATCGTTTGGCGAATTTGTTGTAGGTGGAAATTACGCTGTGGGCTTCGTGATTTTTGCGATATTGGTGATAATAAACTTTGTCGTTGTTACAAAAGGTGCAGGCCGAATATCGGAAGTATCCGCCAGGTTTACTCTTGATGCAATGCCCGGTAAACAAATGGCCGTCGATGCAGACCTAAATGCCGGGCTGCTGACCCAGGAAGAAGCAAACCACCGCCGTTTAGAAATTGTAAATGAAGCAGATTTTTATGGCTCAATGGATGGTGCCAGTAAGTTTATTCGAGGCGATGCGGTAGCAGGTATCATAATAATGTTGATCACCATCATCGGTGGCCTAGCGGTAGGTATGCTGCAGCATGATATGGGTATCAGTGATGCAATGCGTAATTATACATTATTAACAATCGGTGATGGTTTAGTTGCGCAAATACCTTC
>CAZWBV010000010.1:11012-20842 GCA_964632225.1 uncultured Gammaproteobacteria bacterium
TTTATCCACTGCGGCAGGTATTATTGTTACGCGAGTTTCAAAAGAACAGGAACTGGGTGATCAGGTTCTCTCACAGATGTTTTCCAGTCCAAAAGCATTGATTACAACAGCAGGTATTATGGGAATCATTGGGCTAATTCCAGGTATGCCTAATTTCGCGTTTCTGACGTTTGCTGTTATCGCGGGTATCGGCGGATATATACTGCATAAAAAACAATTACAACCAACGGTTGTGGTGGAAGAAACACCGCCACCGGAACCGACTGCCGAACCAAAGGAGTTAGGTTGGGATGATGTGATGCCAGTGGATATTATTGGTCTTGAAGTAGGCTATCGGTTAATTCCCTTGGTAGACAAAAATCAAGGCGGCCAGTTGATGAACCGTATAAAAGGTGTGCGTAAAAAATTGTCGCAGGAGTTAGGTTTTCTGGTACCCGCAGTGCATATTAGAGACAACCTCGACTTATCACCGAATGCTTATCGTATCACACTAATGGGTGTCACCATTGGTGATGCAGAGATACACCCAGATCGAGAGTTGGCAATCAATCCCGGACAGGTTTTTGGATCAGTCAGTGGTATAGAAGGAAAGGATCCTGCCTTTGGATTGGATGCCGTTTGGATAGAAAGCTCACAGCATGATCAGGCTCAGTCTTTGGGTTATACCGTTGTTGATGCGAGTACGGTGGTTGCGACTCACTTGAGCGAAATATTGCAAAGTCACGCACATGAGTTGATAGGTAGAGAAGAAGTGCAGCACTTGCTGGACAAACTCGCTAAGGAATCCCCAAAACTGATAGAAGAATTGATTCCCAATGCAGTGCCGTTAGGGGTTGTGGTAAAGGTACTGCAAAACCTATTGGAAGAAAAAATTCCCATAAAAGACATAAGAACTATTGCCGAATCGTTGGCAGATAATGCGCCCAACAGTCAAGACCCTGACATTTTAACCGGGCTGGTCAGGGTGGTTCTGGGGCGCTCAATCGTACAGCAGATCAATGGGATGGCATCGGAGTTACCGGTTATGACGCTGGATCCTTCATTGGAACAGATTTTGCATCAATCTGTACATCAGTCAGTACAAAGTGGATCGAATGAAATGACCGGGTTTGAGCCGGGTTTGGCAGAGAGACTTCTTAAGGCACTGCAGGAACAAACCCAACGGCAAGAGATTGCCGGTCAGGTGGCAGTATTGGTGGTATCTGCGCAGTTAAGGTCTTTTATGTCTCGATTTGTTCGTCATGCGATACCCGGTTTAAGTGTTCTATCGTTTAATGAAATACCAGACAACAAACAGATTAAGATCGTTGCAAATATTGGTAGTAACGCAATCGCAGCCTAGGTTCTAAACAAAAGTTTCTACACAAAATATGTTAAGCAACGGGCCATCAAACTATGGCTTTAAACAACAGCCTTTAAACAACAGGCTATTAAACAATAGGTTTTTAAACAAGAGAAGTTAACCAATTGCATTTAATTGGATAATTCACCAGCCACGATTGGAAGTAGATTTCTATGATAACAAGACGTTTCATTGTAGATAACATGCGACAAGCGATACAAGAAGTGGGTAGAGAGCTTGGTCCGGAAGCGGTGATTGTCTCGAATAACAAAGTAAATGGAAAAATAGAAATAGTAGCGACATCGGAGTATAACGATGATGAAATATTTAAAGATCAATTTTCTAATCCGAATGACCGTTATCATTATAGCAATATAAAAAAACAAAAAAATGATACCCAAGTGGAAATTATCGCACCCACAGCGCTGGATACGCGGGCCAGTCAAGATTTGATCACAGATAATTTGATCACCGATAAAAACTTGCCTGATACCGCTGATTTTTCTACACCACATTCAGTGCCTGGAGGTTCTGATTTATCAGATATACAAAATGAATTAAGTAACTTACGGGATTTAATGGAGCAACAACTTTCGGGACTGGCCTGGGGGGATGTTGCGAAACGCCATCCGTTGCGCGTAAAACTAATCAGGCATTTAATGGAATTGGGATTAAGCCCATCACTGTGTAACTCAATTTCTGAAAAAATATCAGATGATCTAACTATCAAGGAGGCGTGGCAAAATGCCATTGATATTTTGACAGATAAAGTACCTGTGATCGATAAAAAATATATTGAAGACAGCCGTGTCATTACACTGGTTGGCCCAACTGGGGTGGGAAAAACGACAACCATCGCAAAACTGGCAGCAAGGCATGCACTTCGATACGGGAAAAATGACATAGCGCTAATAACAACAGATAGTTTTCGAATTGGTGCTCATGAGCAGTTACGAACATATGCGCGTATTTTGGACATTCCTGTTTACACCGTGAGTAATGAAAAAGAATTGAATAACGTTTTAGACTTAGTGAAGAATAAAGATTTGGTGTTAGTTGATTCGGCAGGCATGAGTCACCGGGATGAAAGACTGGCGAATCAGTTAAACATGCTCAGTCAAATTTCGCCAAAGCAAAGAAAGACATTACTCGTTATCTCCGCCGCAACACAATATGAATCTTTAAATGAATCAATCCGTACATTTAGTCAAAATATCGATGGTTGTATTTTAACCAAGGTGGATGAGGCAGCCAATTTGGGAACCGTTCTGTCCATCGTCATAGAAAATAATTTATCAGTCGCGTTTATAAGCGATGGTCAACGTGTGCCTGAAGATATACACAATGTTACTTCAGAAGATATTGTGAACCGGTCCATATTATTGATGCGAGAAATGAGTAGATTGGAAGAGTCACTGGAAAAATTACTTTGGAGCAGATCAGTTAATGCTAATGTCTGAAGCCAGTGCTGAACGCGCAATAGGCAAACGGCCAATGGGCACGCGTAGGCCAGTCAGTGCCAAACCAGTTCGAGTTGTTGCGATCACCAGTGGAAAAGGAGGTGTAGGAAAAACCAACGTTTCGGTTAACCTGGCGCTGGCACTGGCGAATGAAGGAAAAAATATCATGTTAATGGATGCTGATTTTGGATTAGCCAATGTAGATGTTTTGTTAGGGGTGCATGCAACTCATAATCTTAAACATGTAATAAGTGGCGAACTTAGTTTAGAAGAAATTATCGTAGAAGGTCCATCTGGGTTAAAGATAGTACCCGCATCATCCGGTACACAGGCAATGGCAGAGTTAAATTCAGCGCAACACGCGGGTCTGATACGCGCATTTAGTGAACTTAGTTTCAATATTGATACCCTTATAATTGACACCGCTGCTGGCATTACAGGAAGTGTAATCAGTTATAGTCGCGCTGCACAAGAAGTTGTTGTTGTGCTTTGCGATGAGCCCGCATCGCTAACGGATGCGTATGCATTGTTGAAACTACTGAATAAAGAATATGGCATTAACCGGTTTCATATTTTGGCGAATATGGTTAACAGTGTTCAAGAAGGCAGAATACTGTTTTCCAAATTGATAAAAGTGACAGACCGATATCTGGATGTAGCTATGGATTTTATGGGGGCGATACCGCAGGACGATTATCTACGCAAAGCGGTTCAGAAGCAACGCGCTGTTGTAGATGCTTATCCGCGTAGTAAAGCTGCAATGGCTTTTAAGAAACTGGCACAAAAAACTGGCAGCATGCCACTACCTGTTAATGCGGGTGGTCATTTAGAGTTCTTTGTTGAGAGGTTAATTATGGCGAGTCAAGAGATTGAGGGTTAAGACTATGAGCGCAGCGGCTAATTACGCATCGGTGCACGAACATCCTTGTAAGGATGATTTAGTTACCAAATATGCACCATTGGTAAAACGAATTGCGTATCACTTGATAAGTCGTTTACCACCCAGTGTCCAACCAGACGATTTAATCCAGGCTGGCATGATTGGTTTGCTTGAAGCATCACGCAATTACAATTCTGATCAGGGAGCCAGTTTTGAAACGTATTCTGGGATTAGAATTCGTGGTGCAATGCTAGATGAAATCAGAAAAAATGATTGGGCACCAAGATCCGTGCACCGAAAGGCGAGAATGATAGCTGAAGTAGTAAAGGAAATAGAGAATAAAACCGGTCGCGATGCCCGAGATCATGAAATTGCAAAAGAGATGGGCTTAAGTTTACTTGAATACCAGCGTTTATTAAAAGAATCAAATGCACATAAGGTTTTTGGTTATGAAGATGTAGGCATGGATGAAGACTCAATGTCATTGGGTCTTACAGAAAGAATGTCAGGGCCATATGATAAATTGCAGCGTGATGATTTCAAGAGAAACCTGTCACAAGCGATAGCGGGATTACCGGAAAGAGAGCGGCTTGTCATGTCACTATATTATGACAAAGAACTGAATTTGAGAGAAATAGGTTCTGTTATTGGTGTAAGTGAATCACGTGTTAGTCAAATTCATAGTCAGGCGGTGATTCGTTTACAGGCTAGAATGAATCTCTGGTCACAACAAGCATGAAAAACACATTTATTGTGTGTCCTTGCAATGGATAACGGAGGCAGCGTTGGATAAAAATATGAAAATTCTTATCGTTGATGATTTTTCGACAATGAGAAGAATAATAAAAAACTTACTTAGAGACCTTGGCTTTAACAATACCCAGGAGGCGGATGATGGTAACACTGCGTATCCCATGTTGGAATCGGGTGACTTTGATTTTTTGGTAACGGATTGGAACATGCCTGGTATGACTGGAATTGATTTGCTGAAAAAGGTTCGCACAACTGAAAAATTGGCATCGATGCCCGTGTTATTAGTGACCGCAGAGCAAAAAAGAGAACAAATAGTGGAAGCGGCTGAAGCAGGTGTAAATGGGTATATCGTTAAACCGTTTACTGCTGAAACCTTAAAAGAAAAAATTGCAAAGATATTTGAACGGATTGAAGCGAACGCGTAATCATCAATTAAATATTATTAAACTAAACTAAACTAAACTAAACTATTAAACTAAAAGAACACTGAGAATAATATGACTATGGATAATGTGATCTCGGATGAATATCTGCAGCAGGCGCAAAGCCTTGTGAGTGAATTGAAGTCTGGTAACAATGAGAATGCAGCAAAAGCGTTAGATCAATTAATCAATTCCCGAGAGAAAAATCTATTTACTGAGTTAGGAAAGTTAACACGCGAGTTTCATGATGCATTGATGGGTTTTAGGCTTGACTCAAAATTCTCTGATCTTGCAGAAACAGAAATACCGGATGCGAGAGACAGGCTTAATCATGTTATAAAACTAACAAATGATTCGGCTGATAGTACGCTCACTGCCGTCGAAAATTCGATTCCGTTATGTGATGATTTGGCAAAACGAGCAGAAAAATTTAAAGAAAAGTGGTCTCGATTTCAGCGAAAGGAAATGTGTGCAAAAGAATTTAGGGAATTAAGTGATGAATTATCAGAATACTTTAATAAGTCCGTAGCTGGCGCATCCAGTATAAAAGAAGATTTGAATAAAGTTCTCATGGCGCAATCTTTTCAGGATTTGACGGGACAAATCATAAAGCAGGTCATTACATTGGTGGATGAAGTGGAATCAAATCTGGTAAATCTGGTTAAGTTATCAAGTGAATATGTTATTCAGGACAGTGTTAATCAGGATACAGCACAGCGGGAGAATAGCAGCCCAAAAGAAGACTCAAGATCCGGTCTTGATGGGCCGCAAATTCCAGGAAAACAAAACGATAGCGTTCTCAAAGGACAAGATGATGTCGATGATTTATTGTCTAGTCTTGGATTCTAATAGGTGAAAGAATGGCTTTTACAGAAGATGAAGAGATATTACAGGATTTCTTAGTAGAAGCAGGAGAAATACTAGAAAAATTAAATGAACAACTCGTTGATTTGGAAAACAGTCCGGATGACAACGAACTCCTCAATGCCGTGTTTCGCGGTTTTCATACTATAAAAGGTGGTGCGAGTTTTTTGAGTTTGACAAATATTGTCGAAGTTTGCCATCGTTCTGAAGATGTTTTCAACCTGTTGCGTAATGGTGAGCGTCATGTAGATGCTAAATTAATGGATGTTATCCTGCCAGTGCTGGATATGCTAAATGGCCAGTTTGACGACTTGAATAATGGCAGTGAAACGCAGCCTGCAGATGCTGAACTTCTATTGAGTTTGGATAATATTATTAACGCTCAGAGTGCAACAACAGAAAATGTAGAAGAAGATAAGAAAAATGCATCAGAAATTAAGGAAGAGAACGTTCCTGTGGAAACAGAAAACAGCAATTCAGATGATGGAGATATGACGGATGGAGAATTTGAAGCACTACTGGATAATCTAGATAAAAAAAAATCAGTAAATACAAATGAACAAAGCAAGCCCAGTACTGTATCTAATGATGAATTTTCGGATGACGAATTTGAGGATCTTTTGGACCAAATTCATACTGGCGGAGTACCAACAGGCAGTGCGCCAAAGAAGGGCGATGCTAATAGCAAACCCGATAGTGCCGGAAAAGATTCAGAAATAATAACAGATAACGAATTTGAGACGTTACTGGATTCATTACATGGACCGTCTGGCACGGCTACTTCTGGCAAAGTAAAGAAACAGTTACTAGACGAAAATAATACAAAAAAAATAGATGTTAAAGAGAAAAAAGAAATAATAAAAGAAGTGCCGAAAACTGCTGCTGAGAAAGAAAAAAAACAAGCCGGAAAAAAGGTGGTGCAACAAGTAGAGACAACAGTTCGAGTTGATACATCAAGGTTGGATGACATTATGAATCTGGTCGGAGAATTAGTGCTGGTACGTAATAGAATGTCCACATTAGAAGCAGCCTACAACGATGACGAATTAGAAAAAGTAGTGGCAAATTTCGATTTGGTTACTTCCGATTTACAAGCTGCCGTTATGAAAACTCGAATGCAACCCATTAAAAAAGTATTTGGGCGATTTCCGCGGGTGATACGTGATTTAGCACGCAGTTTAAATAAAAAAATTAACTTGGAATTGCAGGGTGAAGAGACAGACTTGGATAAAAATCTAGTCGACGCGCTGGCAGATCCACTGGTTCACCTTGTTCGTAACTCTGTAGACCATGGTATTGAATTACCGGATATACGAGTGGCAAAAGGAAAACCGGAACAAGGTACTGTTATACTTGGCGCAAAACAGGAAGGTGATCACATTAGCCTGACGATTGAGGATGACGGTGCAGGAATTGATCCCGAAAAATTGAAAGGCATCGCGATTGACAAGGGACTCCTTGATAGAGAAGCCGCCGGCAGATTAACTGACACCGAAGCGTACAATCTGATTTTTATGGCTGGATTTTCAACTAAAGAACAGATAACAGATGTGTCGGGCCGAGGCGTCGGTATGGATGTCGTTAAAAATTCAATTGCGCGTCTAAATGGAACGATTGACATAGAATCGAAAATTGATAAAGGAAGTAAATTAACAATTAAGGTGCCATTAACCCTCGCCATAATGCCGACACTCATGGTCAAATTGGATGCACAGGTATTTGCCCTGCCACTGGTTAATGTAGGTGAAATATTAAATCTTGATTTAACTAAAACAAATATTGTCGATGGACAGCTTGTCGTGATGAATAGAGACAGGGCGTTACCTATTTATTATTTAAGGCGATGGTTAGTTAAAGGCGCAACCGCTGATAAATTACCCGAAACGGGTCACGTTGTTGTCGTTGCAATCGGTACGCAGCGCGTCGGATTTGTAGTTGATCAACTTGTTGGGCAAGAGGAAGTTGTAATAAAACCGTTAGGATCTACATTACAAGGTACCCCGGGTGTATCGGGTGCAACAATTACAGGTGATGGAAAAATCGCGTTGATCCTGGATGTATCTCAATTAATGACATCGTATGCCAGGTCCGCATAATGGATATTTTAACTATCGCCGGTATTATTGTTGGTTTTGGTGCGATTCTGGTAGGACAGGCACTGGAAGGTGGTCACATAGATTCCCTGTTAAATGGACCAGCGATACTAATTGTTATGGGGGGCACTGTCGGTGCAGTCATGGTGCAGGCACCACTTGCGACCTTTTTGCTCTCCCTTAAGATGATGGTCTGGATGATTTTTCCTCCTAAAGTTGCAGCAAGCGCGGCAGTGGAAAATATTATTAGTTGGAGCAATATTGCCAGAAAAGAGGGATTGTTGGGATTAGAGTCTGCTGTTGAGGTTGAGTCAAACCCCTTCGCCCGAAAAGGTTTACAGCTTTTAGTTGATGGCAGCGAACCGGATGTAATACGAAGTATTTTGGAAGTTGAGATTGAAACAACTGAAAAATCATCGCTTGATGCCGCAAAAGTATATGAAACGATGGGGGGGTACACACCGACCATCGGGATTATTGGTGCTGTACTGGGTCTTATTCATGTGATGGCGAATCTTGCAGACCCTTCTTCATTGGGTTCAGGTATTGCGACAGCATTTGTCGCGACGATTTATGGTGTTGGTTTAGCAAATCTATTGTTTCTGCCGATAGGTGGAAAATTAAAAAGTATTATTGGCAAACAAACACGCATGCAGGAAATGATTGTCGAGGGACTCATCGCGATAGCCGAAGGTGCAAATTCTTGAAATTTTGAAACTAAATTACATGGTTATCTGTAGATACTGTTATGGCGCGTAAAAAAAAACCAGAAGAGCATGAAAATCATGAAAGATGGCTTGTGTCATATGCCGATTTTATCACGCTGTTGTTTGCATTTTTTGTTGTTATGTATTCTGTATCATCGGTAAACGAAGGAAAATACAGGGTATTGTCAAATTCATTAACGACGGCATTTGGGAAAAAATCAACATCAATTTCCCCAATTTCACTTGTGAGTACGCCTTCAAAAGCATCGTTAATTGCACCAATGGTAAAAAGTTCCGGGTTTAAATCGCTGGATCTTTCTTTGCCTACACCGGGTGCTCAGGGAGAAGGGGATGGCGCAGAGTCTGAAGCTGAGATGGAAGCAATTGCAGATGAAATAGCAAAAAGTATGAAAGGCCTGATTGATGATGACTCGATTAAAATAGGAATCGGAAAGAACGGTGTCGAAGTGGAAATCAATACCAGTATCTTGTTTGAAAGTGGCAGTTCAGGTCTGCAACGAAAGGCCGTGCCGACATTGAGAAAGATTGCAAAAATACTTAAGAAAAAATCTCATTCAATACATGTTGAAGGGTTTACAGATAATGTACCGATATTCACAGAAATTTATCCTTCCAACTGGGAACTTTCCGCAGCTCGTGCTGCAAGTGTTGTTCATTTGTTTGCAAAAAATGGCGTCGATCCCGGGAAAATGGCGGCGATAGGATATGGCGAATACCAGCCTGCTGAAAGCAATGCAACCGAGAGTGGCAGAAAAAAAAATAGACGCGTTGTGGTTGTTATTTCACCCGAAAAACAGGGCCGAAAATACGAAGATATTTTAGATAAATTTAAAGGTGGTTCAGACAGCGGATTAAATAAGGCGGAAAAATCGAGTTGAATATTTTAACTATTGCTAATCAAAAAGGAGGAGTTGGAAAGACTACCACGGTGGCCACTCTGGCAGGGATACTGTCTGAAAGAGGCGAGCCTACCGTCATGTTGGATATGGATCCGCATGGTTCATTAACATCCTATTTTGGTTTAGATCCTGATGAAATAGAGAAGAGTATATACAGCATTTTTAAATATGATGGTACTCACTATACAGAAATGGTAAATGACATCGTTATTGAAACGCGGTTTGATCACTTATATTTATTGCCTGCGTCGACAGCAATGGCAACATTGGATCGTCAACTCGGGACACAAAGTGGAAAAGGATTAATCATCAAAAATATACTGGCTGCAATAAAAGGTCGATTTGCCAATGTCTTAATAGATTGTCCACCGAACCTTGGAATATTAATG
>CAZWBV010000011.1:0-12270 GCA_964632225.1 uncultured Gammaproteobacteria bacterium
ACACATAGTATCGAGTCGATACATTAATTGTTAATGAGGATGCCATTATGAATAAAGTCACTTTTTTCCACGCGGGTTGCCCCGTTTGCGTTAGTGCAGAACAGCAAGTGCTTGAGGTGCTGGATAAAAACCGTGTTGATATCGAGGTTGTACATTTGGGTGAAGACTCATCCCGAATCGAAGAAGCAGCGCGTGCGGGAGTCAAGTCCGTTCCTGCTTTGCTGTTGGATGGTGCCGTTTTTCATATTAATTTCGGTGCTGCGCTCAGTGACCTGAAGTAAATGCCAGGGTATCAGTGTTGTTCCGACGTTCTGCCTTAAGGAGTTTTGATATGAAATTAGATGTGTTTGATACCTATGTGACCCAAAACAACGGCAGGCAGATGCATTTTGATGTGCTAGTGCCTCAAGGTGGCACTCAACAGGAGGCGGAGAAGTATGCCGTCCAGTGGCTGCAGAGCATCGGGGTTCAGATAGGCCATATTCGCTTTGACAAGTGCCGCTTTTGTCATAGTGAGGCAGCGCATCCTGATATCGAGCAGGCAATTTCAATATACGGATATGTAATCTTACAGATGCAAGGGTGCCCTTCACCTGTGCCTTTTACTTAAACTTAAACCTAAATAACGACAGAGGAATTTAATGATGAAATTGAAATTAGCAACAATTGCAGCAAGTTTAATCCTGATACTTTCATCTGTGAGCCATGCTGACGGAGATAAAGTACCTTATCCAAATGACTATCGTAGCTGGTCGCATGTGAAATCCATGGTCATTGAGCCCGGACATCCGTTGGAAAATCCTTTTCAGGGTATTCACCATGTTTATGGAAATGCGAAGGCATTACGCGGGCTGGAAAATGGAAAGTACGCTGATGGGTCAGTGCTGGTTTTCGACTTGCTCAATTATGTAGAAAAAGATAATACGGTACAGGAGGCAGGTCGCAAGCTGGTTGGCGTGATGTACAAAGACGCGAAAAAATATGTCAAAACGGGTGGTTGGGGCTTTGAAGGTTTTGCTGCCAACAGTAAAACCAAAAGATTAACAAAAGACGGGGGCGCGGCCTGTTTTGGTTGCCATGTGCCGCAGCAGGACAGTGGCTACGTATTTTCGCAACTTAGGGACTGATTCACGTCAGTGTTATGTCTTTTTGTTATCGAGTAACCTCAATGGGTAAGGCTTTTCGTAGGTTGGATTTTACTGTGCTCATTCCAACCTGCGTAGAGCGAGGTTTAGTAGTCGCTTTGTCGTGGAGGTTGTCATGTGGCGAATAATAAACAAAGTATTTTTATCAGATTAAATAGAAAATTTAACAATAACGTATTTTGTTTTATTGTTAAGGATGATGTAAGGATTAACTGCCATCGTCGCAATACTTATTCTAAGCTAGTGGTATTAACGTAATTAACGTCTTGTGTCGATTACTGCTTTTCTTTCTCAGGCATTGTAAGTCAAATCGTTGTTTTAAACCGTTGTTTTAAACCGTTGTTTTAAATCGTTGTTTTCTGTGCACGCAGTTCATCGTTTATCTTTTTAGGGATGGTGCAAATAGAATTTTTTTGCAGCGAAAAATCATTTCAACAGTAAGGAACACCCTGGGTATTCAATAGATGAGTCAACAGACACCAAAATAAGTCAGGGTTTGTTATTTTTCAACTCAGTCTAAGCTGCAATATCCGTTTGTATGGGATTTTTCATGACAAAGGAGCAATGTTATGTGTCAAAAGTTTATTCTAATTGTGTTAGTCATTATATTTTCAGCCAGCAATGCGCTTGCGGTGTTGACCTCGGGTAGTATTATTCAGGCACCCGTGTCGGTTGACCTTGGCGGTGCGATAAATCAACGGCCACAAGGGTTCAACGAGCGACAAAATGTTCAAATACTGAAGGATCTGGTGGTTGATAACGGCACCATACCCGCAGGAACAGTTGTTAACAGTCATATGGTCTTTCTTAATCCAGGATCGTCAAACACGATTAATTTTAACGGCGCATCATTTGGGTTTGACGGAGATATTCTTGGTGTGATGTCAGACACAGGTGGTCTTCTAGAGGCCAGCAGCAGTGTGTTACTTGGTGCAATTGGTACCACTTACCCGGCAGCCTATAGCGGGCGAGGGCTGGAAGTAGGCGCGCCTTTATTTCCTTTTGGTACCGAAGGTTACAGTGTTAGTGGAAACACATTTAGATTGAGTTTGCAAAACAGTGATTATATTCGCATTATTACCGCAGCCAGCGCACTAGTGTGTGTTCCACCTGCACACGATGTACTTGTGTGCGCCAGCGGTTGCGATTTTTCGACGATACAAGCAGGTATAGATGCCGCAGAAAATGCGCAAACTATTTTAGTTTTAGCTGGAAGCTACCAAGAAAGTATCGTGTTATCCGCGGGTAAGACACTGTTGAGTTGTGAAGGAGCGACATCGACCTCTATTGATGCCAGTGGTTTGAATTCGCGCGTTGTTAATTTGTCAGGCAATGCCACCATAAGCGGATTTACTATAAAGGGCGGTGCTGCAGACACAGGCGCAGGAATATATTCCCGCGGAGGAACGATCTTAGGTAATATTGTCACCGGTAATGCCGCGACGGGCAATGGCGGTGGTATTGCGGTTGGCTCTTATTCGAGTACTGTCATACAACACAATACAATCTCAAAAAATTCAGCGGCCAATCGAGGCGGTGGTTTGATTAATGCAGGCTACGCCACCGTAGAATTTGAGGATAATCTTGTTGAAGATAATCAAGCCGTTTATGGCGGCGGTGTTTTTTTTGCCGCATACGGCTCACTGTTGTTTGAAGGTAATCGCGTCGCAGGCAACTCAGCCACTTATGGCGGTGGTATTTACACACCTGGCTATTCCAATGCGAGAATCATCAACAGTATTGTCACTGACAACGAAGCAACCACCGCAGGGGGGGGGGTATATGGTTCATCTTATTCGTCTGCGCGCGTTGTAAATAGTACGCTTTCCGGCAATGCTTCCCCTGTCGGTGCGGCTATCGGCGTGTCCAGTTATTGTGGTGTTGTGATCGCGAATACGATCATGTGGGGAAATACGGGTCAAACGATTAACCGGCCGCGCTATGGGGCTGCAAGTGTTATTTATTCAATTGCGCAAAATGGTTACCCAGGTATGGGTAATCTGGATGTTGATCCTGATTTCAATAACCCAATTGCGGGTAACTATGGATTACAATCGGGCTCACCTGCTATCGATACGGGTGTCGATCCGCAGACGATTGTTGCTGTCAACATAGATGTAGTTGATGATTTTTTGGATAATATGCGGTCGCAGGATGGCGATGGCTTAGGAGCAGGCTCCACCGGTGATGGTTCCGATTATGATATCGGTGCTATTGAAGTCGTCGCAAATTAATTAGGCATTATTTGATTGATTAGCCAACCGGCTTCGTGATTTCTCGAAGCTGGTTGGTCATTGAAAGAAAGCCAGCAGCGGAGAAAGTCGTCTGGCCGTCAGGATCAGCCCTGCGCGGAAGCGGTTCTATTCTGTTGTCCCGTGCCTAACCTTTGGACCAAACTTGTCCGTTTTTACCTTTCCAGTCCCGACCCCAGTAGCTTTGTTTGTAAAACGCAGATGCTTGTATAGAAGTAGACCTTAATATGCTGCTATAGTTTGTTGGGTACAAAAAACATCGCCAGCTTTTTAGGAATTTATTCAAAAATGATGGGTCTATTTTACAGCCATTATTTTTTCATATTTTTTATAAGGTTTATTTATGCTCGATATAGTAGCAAGATTTCTCAAAGTCCTAAACTCCGAAACGCGTCCGGGCCAAATCAGTCTGGCGCTGGCGTTTTCAATGATTGTCGGTTTTACCCCGTTGTTCAGTTTGCATAACCTATTGATTATTTTACTGGTATTGGTTATCAGGACAAACATTGCTACTTTTTTGGTCGGTCTTGCGGTGTTTTCGGGCATCGCCTATTTGTTAGACCCACTGTTCCATTTATTGGGTCAGCGCGTGCTAAATAATGAATCACTGAACCCGCTATGGACGAGTTTGTATAATTCAACCCTTTGGCGGTTAGAGCATTTCAATAATACAATTGTCATGGGGAGTTTGCTGGTCTCGGTGGTGCTTTTTATTCCGTTAGTATTAATGAGTAATTATTTAGTCGTTAAATACCGTCGCTCGCTACGACAGTGGGTAAATAAGATTCGAATTGTGAAGATAATAAAGGGCACGAAACTATTTAATATTTATCACTCTCTATCAGGGCTGGGTCGCTAAATGAAGGACTGGATACGCTGGCCAGGTTTTGCCGTTTTCCTGCTCTTCACTGCGCTGCTGGTGGGTGGGTTCTATTTTTTGGCTGGAACGTTGCTAAAGGCAGCAATAGAGTACGCGGGTACCGAGATGGTTGGCGCTAAAGTCGAGTTGGATTATGCAAACTTGACGGTTTCACCGCTCGGTTTTTCTTTGCACAATTTACAAGTGACAAGCCCTGAAGATCCGATGGTTAATGCGCTGCATGTGGGCCGCATTAATTTGGATATGGATGGGTTGGCGCTGTTAAGAAGGAACGTCATCATCGATGAGATGAATGTTGAAAAAGTCAGGTTTAACACGAAACGCACCCGTTCTGGAAAAATGGTGGAAAAACAAAAATCTAATTTAGACAGCGGCGAATCATTCGATTTTTCGGTGTCTTCGATCGAATTGCCTGATGTAAACGACATTCTGGCCAGGGAAGCTCTTGAATCAGATCGCTTAGCAGGGGAAGCGCAGCTTAATATGGATAAATCTCAACAAAAATGGGACAAAAAATTAAATGAACTGCCTGATAAGGAAGCATTAGATGCCTATGGCAGGACGTTAAATGCTATCAAGCCCGTAAAAACGGGTGATAAGCTAAAGGATCTGAAAGCCCTGTCTAACGCAATTGATGATTTAAAGAAAGTAAGGGTAAACATAAAATCAGATATTGACCAACTCAGTGGTGTCGGTGAGGAATTGAAGCAGGATCTTGGGTTAATGAACGATAATTTCAAGGCGGTGTTAAATGCCTCATCAAAAGATTTCGCGAATCTGAAACAAAAATATTCCCTGTCGTCATCCGGTGTGTCGAATATCAGTCGCTTACTGTTTGGTGAAACAGCGATGTACTGGACGGGAATCACGCTGGATTGGTACGAAAGAATAAGTCCCGTATTGTTGAAAGCCATGGATTCAGAAAAAGAGGGTGAAAAGCAGGTGTTTCGTTATAAAGGTCTCGATATTAAATTTAAGGAGCAAACCCCTTTGCCAGACTTTTTGATCAAATCCACTCGCGTCTCTTTCGAACTGGAATCAGGCAATTTAAATGGTGAAGTGAAAGACATTACATCAGAGCAAGAAATATTGGGACGCCCGACAAGGTTTTTGTTTAACAATGACAATGCGCAAAATGCCAGCAAGGTAAAAATATCCGGTAATTTTGATCATACAAAATCCGGCAATTCAATTGATACAGTTGAATTGAGTTTGTCAAATTACACCGTACGTAACGTGATCGTATCCAAAAATAAGTCATTCCCGCTTGCCCTGAGCAGTGCTGTTATGAATGTCACATTAAACGGTGAGCTAAAGCAGGGCGTACTAAATGCCAACATGCAGTCGCATTTTAAATCGGCCAATTTCGAGCAGTCTTGGGATAAAAGCCCGGGCAAACTAGTTAAAACCATTGGAGAATCATTGCTGGGTGTTAACACCTTTAAGGTCAACGCGGATTTAACAGGCACGTTAAAAGACAATGATATCAATATATCGTCAGACCTGGATGATGTAGTCAAAAATGCGTTGGGTCAACAATTCAAACAAAAAACGCAGAAATTCGAAAAGCAACTTAAGGAAAGGGTAGAGCAGAAAACAAAAGAACAGGTTGCAAAGCTTGAATCTCGCCTGGAAGCATTCAACGGTGTGCAAAAAGATCTTCAGTTAAAGAAAAAGAATGCAGAAGAAAAGATGACAATTGTTGATAATAAAATAGATGCTCTGAAAAAAGAACAACAGAGTAAATTAAATAAGAAAAGCCAGGCTGTGAAAGATCGAAATAAAAAGAAACAAGATGAGCTTAAAGACAAGTTGAAGGACAAATTTCTGTAGCAAAACATAACAGCAGTATATACCCGTAGCGTTTGGGATTTTAGATATCACTGCACGCCCTGTTTATACTCTGGCTGCGTTGAAATAAAGAGGACGCACATTGACACCTAAACCCAAAACGCTACGGGTATCTATTTGTTCAAATAACCTGAAAAGCCTTTTATTTTTTACACTATTCATCAACGTCAATATATTTTCGTATAGCGGTTCATGCCTGAATAATACCATTAGCTAAGGCAGTGTAATTTAATGAGTGTTATGCGAGAAAAACAATTTTCGTTGTTGTGGTTAATGTTTTTAACCCTCAAAGTTGAACAATGCTGCGCTTGGTTTATACTCAACACAAGGCGGGGAATTTTCTATCAATCATTCTATCAATCAGTTTGCAGTGATGGCCATCATTCATGAATCAAACACAGCTGACAGATTCTATATTCCGTCACCTGCTTCAGGCGGCTCCCGATGCTATTATTGTCTCAAATAGTAGGGGAGAAATCATTATTGCCAATCGCATGACCGAATTACTGTTTGGTTATCAGCAGGGTGAGCTCATTGGCAAGAAGATTGAAGTATTGATTCCAAAAAAATCGCGTGAGGTTCATCCCAAGCATCGGTCAAATTACTATGAACAACTCCATACACGCCCTATGGGAACAGATCTTGAACTGCGAGCTGAACGTAAGGATGGTTCTGAGTTTCCAGTAGAGGTTGCATTAAGTCCCCTCAAAATATCAGATACTTTTCTTGTTACGTCTGTGATAAGAGATATTACCCGCCGCTATAAAATACTCGAAGCACTAAAAGAGAAAGCCATAGCGCTTGCTGCGTCAAATTCAGAGCTGGAAAAGTTCGCCTATGTTGCGTCTCATGACTTGCAAGAACCCCTGCGTATGGTGGCGAGTTATGCGCAACTACTGTCTCGCCGAAACCAGGGTAGCCTGGACGAGGACTCTGAGGAATTTTTAGGTTTTCTGGTTGATGGGGCAAAGCGAATGCAGGCGTTAATCAATGACCTGCTCAGTTATTCCAGGATTGGTACGCATGGCAGAGAGTTTGAAGTTACCAACCCTGGGGAAATTATAAATCGTACGCTGGCAGCGCTGGGTTTAATCATTGAAAAAAGCCATGCCACTATCAGTTTTGATCCGTTACCGCTTGTCTCTGCGGATACTGTTCAACTTGGGCAAGTGTTTCAGAATCTGATTAGCAACGCAATTAAGTTTAGAGGGGATGAGTTGCCAAGGATTCATATATCGTCAAAAATCGAAGGAAGTGATGTTGTTTTCTCAGTTCAGGACAACGGCATTGGTATAGAAAAGGAATATCAGCAGCGTATGTTTGAAATATATCAGAGATTACACACTAAGGAGCAATATGAAGGTACAGGAATTGGTTTGGCGATATGTAAAAAATTAATCGAACGGCACGGTGGTCGAATTTGGGTTGAATCCGATCTAAATATTGGTACATGTTTTTTCTTTACAATTAAAAAAGCGATCACAACTTAATAAGGAGAAACAAATGGATAGCCAGGTAAGCAATGCTGTTGGCCGGCAAATCGAAATTTTACTTGTTGAAGATAACCAGGGCGATGTAAGGCTTACCCGGGAAGCATTAATTGACGTAAAATTAAAAAATAACCTGCATGTGGTCCAGGACGGTGTTGAGGCACTGGCCTTTCTAAGGCAGGTGGATAACTACCAACATTGCCCTTTGCCTGATTTAATACTATTAGATCTTAATTTACCAAAAAAGAATGGATTGGAAGTTTTAGAGGAAATGAAAGAGGACAAGGTTCTCAAGCGAATTCCAGTTGTTATTTTGACGACATCCAAAGCGGAAGAGGATATCGTTAAAAGTTATGATTTGCATGCAAATTGTTATGTAACCAAACCAGTCGATCTGGATCAGTTTATGAAAGTAGTCAGATCAATCAATAATTTTTGGTTGGCTATAGTCAAATTGCCGAATACGGAAAACTAACTTAGACAACATGACTGGTTCTGAACCTAAAATAACAAATATATTGCTTGTTGAAGATAATCCCGGTGATGTGCGACTGGTTGAATTAATGTTGGCCGAGGTTGATAGCGGGAACTTTGATATAAAAAGTACCCCTTCCATAGGCGGTGCTGTGGAGTTGCTCGCTCGATTACGGTTCGATGTCGTGTTGCTTGATTTATCGTTACCCGATGGGCGTGGGTTGAGCACATTAAATACTGTGCAGATGACGGCACCTAAAATACCCATCGTCATCCTGTCAGAATTAAATGATGAGAGTATGGCGTTACTTGCCGTGCAACATGGTGCACAGGATTATTTGGTCAAAGGCAAAGGTGATGCGGATATGCTGGTTCGTGCATTGCGTTATGCTATTGAACGCAAGCGCAGCGAGGAACATATGGCGTACCTTGCACAGTATGACGCTTTAACTGATTTGCCTAACAGGGCACTGTTTCGTGATCGATTGACTTCCGCATTAGCGCGTGTAGAACGTAGCGGTGGGCAACTGGCGGTGATGTTTCTAGACCTTGATCACTTCAAATCAATCAATGACACGATGGGCCATGACGCGGGTGACACATTATTAAAGCTGGTGAGTGAGCGTCTTAAATCCTGTGTCAGAAAACAGGATACCATTGGGCGTTTAGGTGGTGATGAATTTACTATTCTGTTATCAGAAATAACAGATGATCAAGGCGCGGTTTTTGTCGCCAAAAAAATAATTAGAGAAATGTCCAGATATTTCTTGCTTGGCGGGAACGAAGTGTTTGCAACAATGAGTATTGGTATCGCTACTTATCCGAACGCCGGCAATGATGCGGCTACATTGATACAGCATGCAGATACTGCGCTGTATACCGCTAAAAACAAGGGCCGCAGTTGCTATCGTTTCTATGATTCCAAAATGACCTGTCAGGTGTCAAAGAATCTTGAAATGATAACGGATCTTCGTCACGCAGTAGATCGCGAAGAGTTTACTATTCACTATCAGCCACAAATCAAGTTATCTTCGCAGGAAGTATTTGGAATTGAAGCGTTGATAAGATGGAATCATCCACAACGCGGCATTATTTATCCGAAAGAATTTATTCGTTTATTGGAGGAAACAGGCCTTATAATTCCGTTGGGCGAATGGATATTGAAGCAGGCCTGTGTGCAAACAAAGTTATGGCAGGATAAACGCGAAATACCCTTGCACATAGCCATTAATTTGTCTGCAAAACAAATATCACAAAAGGGCTTTGTCAATATGGTTGCTAAAATTATATCTGATAGCGGAATAAACCCGAAAAAGCTACAGTTGGAAGTCACTGAGGGGCTTCTTCTTAGCGAAACGCCTCGCACAGTCAACAAGTTGAATGAGCTGCATGATATGGGTGTTGAGTTGTCTGTTGATGATTTTGGTATAGGCTATTCCGCGTTGAGCTATTTGAAAAACTTTCCACTGGATGTTCTAAAGCTGGATAGAAGCTTTATAAGTGATTTTGATGAAACTTCCCGTGAAGTTATCATTACAGAAGCAATAATTGAATTGGGCCACAGGCTTAATATCAAAGTGATTGCTGAAGGCGTTGAAACTCGAGAGCAATTGTCTTTTCTGCGTCGCAAAGGCTGTGATGCCGTGCAGGGTTATTATTATAGTAAACCACTGTCAGTAGAACATTTTGACATTTGGCTAACCCAGCATAATCAGACCCTGTTAGCTGGCCGCATGAGATAGTTTATTTATAAGTCCACAGCATTTGTTGCCAATAACGCAAAGATAACCTGACTGAGCCCTTTGCGTTGTCATAGCGTATATCTGCTGGTATTCAATTTCGTTGTGAGCCTCTTTTTCGGAGCCAATGTTTTATTAATACTTCAGATTAATTTGACGGAAGGGTCTGGTGCGGGCTTGTTTTCTTGTTCCTTTTTCTTTTTTGCCTGTTCGATTGCGTTGTTTATCGCATCGGTGAATTCTTGCAGATTTTTTTCGACGGCTGGCTCATATTGTTTCCAGGCATCAGTAAATTCTTTCCCGATATTTTTACCCAGTGATTCCATATCCTTTTTTATTTCCGGCATTTGTTTTTTAAGTTCGGTCGTTGCGTTGTCGATATTTTGCGTAAACTGATTACCCAGCGCACGCAGTTTTTTCATCAACTTTTCAGCGGTGTTTTGTTTGTCGTCAATTTCCTCGCGTTTAGCTAGAATATTTGCCACTGTCTTTGGTTGATCAACTTTCCATTCCGATACTTGTTTTTTTAACACAGTTGTGAAGCTGAGCGACACAGGTTTATTGTGTTCTGTAAACTCGATGTTGGTTTCAATCAAGGCGTGATTATCCTTAAGCTGTATTTCGCCAAAAGTGACTGTCGCGTTTTTCCAGGTTGGGGTAAGGGTATCTGGCGATGGTGGACTGGTTTCATTGCTATACTCACGTATTTTGGCGGTGTTTTGAGTGATCGTGGCATCCCAGAATCCCGATGCAACTTGTTGTGGCGTTTGCGGTAATTTCGTCGCGGTACAGCTTGTTAGTGCAATTAACAATATTGTCGGATTTATCCAATTAAATAGCAGGTTCACAGTCACCTCTTTTTAGACTTAATGTTTTACTTTTAACATATGACATTATTAAGCAAAAAAATTCCACTTATTTTTGCAGAAGCGCCAGTGCATGTCGTCGTTGTAAATGTCTTGTCCAAACGTATTTTCTGTTGGTAAAGAATTTTACATAATTATATTGTCTCACGAAATACGCATTAAATGAATGCCATCCTGTGTTGATTTAATCTGGCGAATTCAGTGGTTATTGCAGCGCTATAAAACGTTTTTGCTTGATTTTTTTTGTATGATTCATATATGATCTGCTGTCTCATATTACTGGGGAAGCGTTGGGAGTGGGCAGTTTCAGAATGACCTATAAACATTTCCAATAATAAGCCCCAATACCCTTCCGCAGTTAGGCTAGACAAGCAACAAACGCAGCAATTTAGTATAGTTATAGTTGGTGTGTTTTATCGAGTAAACGAATTATTGTTAAAATCAAACTACGGATACATCTACGAGAAGGAGACTCAAAATGCCACAATCAATACCGCAAAGAGCGCAAAACCGCTTGTTTATTTTCCCTTTATTTGCCCTGATAACCAGTCTGGTTGCTTGTGGGGGTAACGATGACGGTGAGCAGGAGCCCTTACCCAATAATCAAGAAATCGATACATCGACAGAGAGTTTGGTCAATGTGACTGGTGACACGACGAATGCATTTGACTTAGGCGCGTTTGCAAACACCGACGTGCAGCGGGCGTTTAATTTTCAGGACACCGTCGTCGGTTTGGCAACGACAACCAATGTCCAATATTGCAGTAGCCCGGACCCGTTAAATGTGGATACAGGCAATGGGAATGTGACTTTTACCCATGTGGATGAAGATCCGCCGGGTCGTTCCACCAACGATAGCCACACAACAAACTACAATAATTGCCAAATGGGTACTAGAGCACTCAATGGATCCAGCAGTTTTACGGTAGTTGAATTAGTTGGCGTGCCCTTCGAATCCGCGACAGCCTGGACACTTACGACCACAGGCACGACGGATTTAACCATTACCTTTCCAACAAATGAACGTACAGTGAAAAGTAACTATAATTTTTCCAGTAGTACTGCTGACGGTGTGCAGTTTACAAGATCAGTCAGGGGAACCAGTGAAAAAACGAGGACTTTAAATTCAGTGTTACGTACGTCAAGTAGCGTATTTAACGTGCTTCGTGATTGGAATGTTAGCACAAATGCATATACAAAAGAGATTGATATCAGTCGGACGGGAAGCTTTGGTACACGCGAGAGAAAAACGTTAACGCCGCTTGCGGGTGTGGGCGGTCCACCCGAAACAGGTGTTTTACAGTTAACAGATACCACGTTGACAGGTGAAACTTCGATGACTACTTATACCGCGTTAGGTGGAGGAAATGTGCTTGTCGAAGTCGATAGCAATGGCGATGGTGTAATCGATACGACGACAGAAACCACTTGGTCTGCGCTCTGGCAACTTAACTTTATTTGAGTCTAGCACTGATCAGTGCTATCAGCAGCACAACGTAGCTAATCAAGGCCGGTAATGGGTGTTATCATCCACTATCGGCCTTTTACTTTTCTGAATTGGTAGAATCGGCGC
>CAZWBV010000011.1:12280-16324 GCA_964632225.1 uncultured Gammaproteobacteria bacterium
CAGAGATATCCTCCGATAAAATATTTTAATAGACTCTCAGAATATAGCCATTAACGCCATGAATCTCCTCCAGTTTAGTGGATAAAAGGACAGACTTGTGTGGCTTTTTTATGCAATACTTTGTGTATATATAATAGAGTTACTGTTAGAACTTGATCATGAAAAAGTAAAAAAAACCAGGAGACCAGTTATGAACTTATCATTAAATGTCGGTGGCTTGGATCGCATACTTCGCCTGATAGTGGGTGTTGCACTAATTGCATTAGCGTACTTTGGATTGCTGTCTGGTACAGCTGCAATTGTAGCTTATGTTATTGCCGCGATAGCGTTGGTGACGGGGCTTGTTAGGTTTTGTCCGGTGCATGCCCTGATTGGTATTAATACCTGTAAAATGAAATCGTCAGAATAAGCAGTCTGGCTATTTCCTCTTGACATTTCTTTCTGCTGTGATGCAGTATTAATGCATGGGCACAATCGCAAAACAAAACCTGGTCAAGGAATCTAAACTGCTGTGGTGGAAGCTATTTCACCATGGCCAAAATTATTGTTAGCGTAGTCAGTATTTAAATTACAAGATACATAAAACGAAACATTAAAAAAGCCGTGGATCTCAACCACGGCTTTTTTAATTTGGCTGTGTGAGAAATCCAGCATTTAGGGAGCATCTTATGTTGGCAACCATCAAAAAATTACAAAGCAGCAATGAGCTGATCGGCGTGTTTTTTGTGGCACCAAAAAATACAGGGTAGGGTTCAACGGATATGGTGTCCGGGTCACTAAGTTCCACGCTTGTCCTACCGACTTTACATTAAAGATTCTTCAGATGGGCATTTAGTTTGCAAAAAATATCGATCACTTTTTATTCATTGTCTCGGTCTAAGGTACTTGGTCTCCTAACAATAATGAGAGCCATTACTCTTTTTCTACGTCAAGGATTGGTCGGGATAAGACATTTTCCGTTTCCATCCGTCTCGATTTAACATACTTTGACATTTCAGGCTTCATAGCTAAAATAAGTACCAGTATAATGCCGATCAAACACACGTGAAAAGTGATAAGTTCAATAAAAAATAGAGGATAACAATGAAAAATAAATATATGTTGTTTTTACTGGTTTCGCTGACGTGCTTGGGGAGCATGCCCGTCCAAGCGACTAAAAGCGTTGGTTACTGGTACAACTCTTCAGGTAACATCGTTCGCAGTAGTGTAGGTGAATGCGTGCGCAGCATGCAGTGGTCACCCAGCAATGCACTGGCCGAATGTGAAGATGGGATCACGAAAAAAGTTGCCAAAGTCGTAACTGATTCTGACAACGACGGCGTGCTTGACGACAAGGACCAGTGCAACGATACAGTCGTTGGCGCTAGCGTAGATGCTAATGGTTGCGAACTTGTTGCAAAAGTAGAAGAGGCTGATTCCGACAACGACCTCGTCGCTGACAGCAAGGATCAGTGCAAAGACACCGTGACAGGTGCTAATGTTGATGCTAACGGTTGTGAGATTGTCGTAAAAGAGGCTGATACAGACAACGACGGTATTGCCGATGCGCGCGACGATTGCCTGGGCACCGCAGATGGTGTGGTAGTCAACGCCCAAGGTTGTGTGCTCCAAGCAGACATCAGTCTTGCCAATATACAGTTTAAAACGGGCATTGCGAAGCTCAATGCAAACAGCCAAAATATTCTGGCTGGTATTGCGCAAACGCTACAAGAAAATCAACACCTGCGCTTTGAAGTGGCTGGTCATACCGATAACACAGGCCCTGTGCAGTACAACGTTGACCTGTCAAGCAATCGCGCACAAAGTGTTCGCCAGTACCTGATCGACAAGGGTGTTGCTGCTGATCGTTTAACTGCACGCGCCTATGGTCAGGACAAACCAATCGCCTCAAATGAAACACGCGAAGGCCGCAAACAAAATCGTCGTGTTGAATTGGCCCGACAATAAATAACTGTATGACAAACGGAGAATGCACCTGTTCTCCGTTTGGTTTTTCATGGAAATAGATTATTGCGGCAGGGTGGTTTGCGAATAACGAACAATCGTTTTTTTATTGGTTATCTTGGTAGATACCTAAATCTCAAACGCTTTGGGATAGGTAGGGTGCCACTTCCTGTTCTCCTCCTTTATACTCGGTTTAAAACCTCGCTGCGGGTGCTTTCCGCAATCGCGGCACATTCTGCTACGAGCTTTCCTGGCACGCTAAGCTCAACTAGCGTTGATCTTAAATGTTCCAGAACAGCGTCAAAATGTTCATCATTTAGTCCCTTTTCTGCAACCAGGTGCGCATGACCTTCACGTACATTTTTTCCTGTGTAGTCGTTTGGGCCGCCAAAGGCAAAGGTTAAAAATGATTTTTGCTTTCTAGCTTGATCTGCTAGGTCGACACCCCTAAAGAATCGATTGACACGATTGTCATCCAGGATTTTTTGATAAAATAGATAGACAGCAGCGTCAACGGCTTCATGGCCGCCAATTTTCTTAAACAATGATTCAGGCATCAGGTCTTCTCCTCACGTTAATAGCCAATTTTTCCTTTTTAAATTTTTCCTTTTTAAATAATGGGTGAGTTTACATATAGCTTAACGAAAACGGAGTAAAAAAATACGTCAGATATTTGTAATGCGCCGCGTTTGGAAATGGCTCATAAAAATGGTGGAGTAATATTCGCCATTCTTGGTATCCAGGATTGCTGCTTCCGATACCACTGGATGCCCTTATGAAAAATAATTATATGTATACGACCCAATTTGGGTAACATTCTATATCTTGATTTCGTCTTCTTCAATAATTTCCTTTTCCGCTTTTCCAGCTTCTATCCATTCAATTATGCAGGGTTGTTGCAGCACACTTTGTACGTATGTTTTTTCTATGTCATCTAAAGGAATATCATAACCAGCAAAACGAAGGGCTATGGGTGCGTACATGGCATCTGCTATTGAATATGTTCCAAATAACCACTCTCCCGCGTTACTGAATTGGCTGCGACAACTGCGCCAAAGAGATTTCACTCTTTCCACTTCGCGCAGGGTGTCAGGAGTTAGTTTGATATTCTGAAATTTTTTTCGGCAATTCATCGGCAGTTCGTTTCTCAGGTTGAGAAAGCTTGAATGCATTTCTGCGCTCACTGATCTTGCAATAGCACGCGCGTGTACTTCACGCGGCCAGCCGCCTGAATTCAAGTATTGTTCGGAAATGTACTCAAGGATGGATAGCGTATCCCATATGACTAAATCGCCGTCTTGTAATATTGGGACCTTAAAGTTTGAATTATATTGCGCCAGTTCTTTGTCGGTTGTGTCAGTCAATAAGGCGACCCATTTCTCATTGAAATTTATATGGTGGTGCTTCATAAATACCCACGGCCTGAGTGACCATGAGGAGTAGTTTTTGTTTCCTATTACCAATGTTAAATCTGACATGTCAATATTCCTTTATTACATCGAATCCAACCGATTTATTTAGGATTATGGCAACAATATTTGTCTAAGGCCAGAGGGGGGGGGGCAGGCAGCCTGTACTAAATTACATTAAGAATAATGCTGCTAAACCGAGGAATGCAAAAAAACCGACGACATCAGTGACGGTCGTCAGTACAACATTGCCTGCCAGTGCCGGGTCGATATTTAGTTTTTTTAGGAATAAGGGGATGGTTGCGCCAGCCAA
Organism: uncultured Gammaproteobacteria bacterium; assembly: GCA_964632225.1. Classification (GTDB taxonomy): domain Bacteria; phylum Pseudomonadota; class Gammaproteobacteria; order SG8-11; family SG8-11; genus JAADIM01. The sequence goes on from CAZWBV010000011.1 coordinate 15,947, forward strand.
GGCGGCGACGATCAGGTTGATCATAATGGCGGTGGCGATAATAGCACCAAGTTGATAATCACCAAACCAGAGTATGGTGATGGCCGCGATGACCATTGCCCAGATTAATCCATTTAGTGCACCAACTGCGAGTTCCTTAATCAGCAATGGCCTGGCATTGGCATCACCAATCTGATCCAGCGCGATACCTCGAATAACCAGCGTGAGCGTTTGGCTCCCTGCGATGCCGCCCATACTGGCAACAACAGGCATTAATACTGCAAGTGTGACCATTTTTTCTATGGTCGCATCGAATAAGCCAATTACCCAGGCGGCGAGTAATGCGGTTAGCAGGTTTACGCCCAACCAGATCGTTCTTCGGCGAGAGCTAACCACGAC
>CAZWBV010000011.1:16334-19991 GCA_964632225.1 uncultured Gammaproteobacteria bacterium
TGCAAACATATCGTCTTCTTCATTCAGGCCTACCATGCGCATGAGCGAATGATCAGCTTCGTCACGTATGACATCGACGACATCATCGATCGTAATACGGCCCATCAATTTGTCATTTTCATCAACAACTGGAGCAGAGACCAGGTCGTGTTTCTCAAACAGGCTGGCGACTTCTTTTGCAGACAAGGCGGCTGGAATAGCCTGGATTTTACTGTTCATTATGTCGCTGACTACCAGGGACGGATCGGTAGTTAATAGTTTTGTGAGTGACAAAATCCCCAGATATTTGTCTTTACGACTGACTACAATCAAATTATCAGTGGTGTCAGGCATTTCAGTGCGAAAACGTAAATAACGCAGCACTGTTTCCAGGGATATGTCTGGACGTATTGTGATGGTGTCAGTGTTCATCAAACCACCTGCGGTGTCCTCCGGATAAGACAGAACCGCCTCCAGTCGTTGACGGTCTTGCTGGTCCATCGACTGCAAGACTTCACGGCTGACGATATCAGGCAGGTCCTGAATAATGTCTGCTAAGTCATCAGTATCCAGGTGTTCGGTTGCGGCGACCAGTTCTTGTTTGTCTGTCTGGCTGATGAGTTCCGCTCGGACTTCATCGTTAACGTGCAGGAGTATGTCGCCGCCGCCGCTGTGCGGTACCAGTCCCCAAATAGTGGATCGTATTTCCGGTGGCAGGGATTCGAGCAAAAATGCAATTTCAGCGGAATGCAAATCAGTGAGTCTTTCTTTTACCTCTGAAAGCGTGCCTTTCTCCAGCAGTTCTGAAAATGTCTGCAATTGAATTTGAGAGATGCTTTGATCTTTCACATCTGCCATGATGACTTTCCGATAATTAACATGTTTTTCGACAGTTAGCGACAGGCGCTCCTAATTAGATCGGCAAGTATATCGATTTTTTTGTAGTTATTCCATTTAGTTTGGTTTCGCATGATATGAAGTATGCAGAGAAATTCAGAGGAGCTTTTGACACTAGAGGTTGTTCATTTTTTCAAGATAATTGGAAACTTCATGCGATGTCGCGCTTTTTAATATTTTTTTTGTCATACCTGCCAGTTTATTAGTGTCAGTCAATTTTATCGTTTGCTTTACGTCCAGTAATGTAGATGGATGCATGCTGAATTCGGTAAGACCCATGCCCAGCAGTAGACGTGTAAACCGTGGTTCACCCGCCATTTCGCCACACAAGCCAACCGGTATATTGGATTTGATACCGGCTATTATCGTGTTATGGATCAAATTTAATACTGCGGGGTGCAGTGGGTCGTAGAGGTAACTTACTTCATTATCAACACGGTCAATCGCTAATGTGTACTGGATTAAATCATTGGTGCCGATTGAGAAGAAATCTGTATGCTCAGCAAGTGTGGGCGCGAGTAACGCAGCGGCCGGTGTTTCGATCATGCAACCGACTGGTAATCTATTATTGTATTTGATTCGCCGCTTTTTTAAGTCCTGCTTAGACTCATCAATCAATGCGCGTACTTGTAATAATTCGTGCAAATTGGAAATCATGGGTATCATTAGTTTAACCGGCCCATGCGCCGAGGCCCTTAAAATAGCACGTAGTTGTGGTTTAAAAATGGCCGGGTTCCTTAGGCATAAACGAACAGCGCGAAGTCCAAGCGCAGAGCATTTTTCTGAATGTTCCGTATATATTGTGCCAGAAAACTGTTTATCGGTGCCGATATCCAATGTCCTTATCGTGACGGGTAGCCCCTTTAGTGATCTAATAACGCGAAGATAAGCTTGGTATTGCTCGTCTTCGCTAGGTAACTCTGGCCGGTTCATAAATAAAAATTCTGTTCTGAACAAACCAATGCCTGACGCAGCGACTTTTTTAACATTTGGCAAATCGTCGGGTAATTCTATGTTCGCGTATAATGTTATTTTCCTTTTATCGAGTGTTTTAGCAGGGACCAGCTTAAGTGATTGTAAATCTATACGTTTACGTTTTAATTGTTTTTGCAGCGCAAGATAGTGCTCATGAATTCGTTTGCCAGGATCGACCAAAATCACGTTTGCCAGGCTGTCAATAACGATGCGCTCCCCGTTTTTAACATATTTTCTGGCCTGTTTTACGCCCACTATCGCTGGGATATTTAAGCTTCGTGCAAGTATTGCCGTATGCGACGTTGGTCCACCTTGTTCGGAAATAATTGCGACGACATCGTGGTGTTGCATCAGGATTGTGTCTGCCGGACTTAGATCATCGGCGATGATGATTTGGCCTTTTAATCGATCGACAACATTGGTATGTTCGCTTGGTTGGTTTAGCAGTACGCGTTGAATCCGGTTTACAACATGTTCAATGTCGTCTTTTCTAGTGCGTAAGTAGGGGTCATCCATTTCGTCGAAGACGGATACAATGGAATCACATTGTGTTTGTAACGCATGTTCGGCATTGCATTTTTTTTCTTTTATAATGCTTAACGGGCGCTCTTTAAGCATCGGGTCGTCCAGCATTAATAAGTGGGTGTCGATAAACGAAGCGATGTCTTCCGGCGTATGCTTCGGTATATGGTCACGAATGACTTTTAGTTGTTGCGCGGCGACTTGCAGCGCAAATTGATAACGGGAAATTTCTGCTTGCAACAGATAATCCGAAATGGTTCTTTGCGGTATTTCCAGTTCGCTACTTTCAAGGATATGCGCTGTTCCAATCGCAATCCCCTTGGATACACTGGTTCCATATAAAGCAAGCGTCATGATGTCACCTAAATTTTTTACCCGTTACTATTTGCACAATAATACAGGCAGCGAGTTATTATAGGTGTGCTAATCCCTACACGGGTAGAAAATACCAATAGAAAGCACGAACAGAAAATTTCATTCCTCTTCATCAAACCGGTTGTCGATAAGTGATTTTAGCTTTTCAATGGCGTCAGCCTCATCACTTCCAGACGCTGTCATTGTTAAGGTTGTGCCTTTGCTTGCTGCAAGCATCATAATTCCCATGATACTTTTACCATTAACGGTGTTGTTGTCCTTTATAAGAGCTATTTCGCATTCAAATCCCGAGGCCAGGCTGACAAATTTCGCAGCAGCGCGTGCGTGTAATCCTAACTTATTAATTATTACAATTTCCTGTTGCTGCATTTATGTTTGCACTATATGTATGGTTACTCTGATCGCCTGTTATTTACGTCGTTATTTACGTCGTTATTTACATTGTTATTTACATTGTTATTTACATTGTTATTTACATAGCAGGATACCATTTTTGCCGCCGTCCAGTACTTTTTCAGTCATTTCTGCTAATGCCAGCGCCGGGTAATTCATTGCGCGAATTAACATGGGTAAATTGAGCCCGGATACAATAGAAATATTTTTATTGTGGATTAGTTTTGTTGTTATGTTGTGGGGTGTTGAGCCAAAGAGGTCTGTTAGTATCAGTACGCCATCATCTCGATTAAGCTTATTGACGAGGTTCTGGGCAGTTTCCAAAGAGGCTTCGATATCGCAATCGCGAAATAATTCCAGTGATTCTATCGGTAGCGGACACGTTCCGATAAGTGATATTGCTGTGTTTTTCATCGAAGTGCCAATATTATCATGTGCTATGATCAGTAATCCTACCGTCATAATAATTCCCTATGCCGTGTAGTGACATTTTTCTTTGTTTTAGAGAAGCATTTC
>CAZWBV010000011.1:20001-20775 GCA_964632225.1 uncultured Gammaproteobacteria bacterium
GACCGGTGTTGTCCACCTGTACAGCCAATTGCGATGGTAATATAGCTTCTATTGCCAGCTTCATACTGGGGTAGCCAGGACTTCATAAAATCTGTTATATCATCAACCAGTTTTTTTACCAGCGGTTGTTTTTCCAGAAATGACACGACGTCTTCGTCAAGGCCAGTCAATTTTCGTAAATTAGTTTCCCAGTAAGGGTTTGGTAAGCAGCGCGCATCAAAAACAAAATCCGCGTCACTCGGTACACCGTGCTTGAATCCAAATGATTGAAATAAAATCGACAATGTTTCTGGTGGTTTATCCGCAACCCGACTTTTAACCATGTCGCGTAATTGATAAATATTGTAGTGGCTTGTATCAACAATCAAATCGGCGCAATTGGAAATAGGGTCGAGCAGGTTGCGTTCATTGTCTATTGCTTCTGCGAGCGTTACATCATCTTGCGATAATGGGTGCTTGCGCCGGGTTTCTGAAAACCGTTTTATCAGAATACTGTCATCGGCATTAAAAAAAAGTAATTCACAATTTATGCCCGCTTTTTTCAGTTTTTCTAATATTTCCGGGAAGTGTTGAATGTCTTTGTGTACATTGCGGGCATCAATACCTATGGCGGCATTTTGTGGGAAAACATTTTTAGTGCATTGTTCGGCGAATGCGGGAAGTAGCGTAACAGGTAAATTATCGATACAGTAATATTCCAGATCTTCAAAAACATGCAGGGCGGTACTTTTTCCGGAGCCCGAAACGCCGCTGACAATGTACAGTTTCATGGCG
>CAZWBV010000012.1:0-14809 GCA_964632225.1 uncultured Gammaproteobacteria bacterium
GAAGATTTTGTACGTACTGCGAGAGCCAAGGGATTATCTGAAACCACGGTTATCTGGAAACACGCATTAAAAAACGCAATGTTACCCATCATAACGTTACTGGGCTTGCAATTGGGCGTGTTACTGGCTGGCAGCATTATTACTGAAATCGTTTTTTCCTGGCCGGGCATTGGTCAGTTGACGATAGAATCAATCAAGCGACGCGATTACCCAGTTGTGCAGGCGTGTGTATTATTAATCAGTCTGACTTATGTTGTTGTTAATATGTTGACGGATCTGGCCTATTCGTGGCTCGATCCAAGAATTCGCGTGGAAAATAAATAATGCAATTTTTTGCCGCACATCGCACTTGGTTGCCAATGAGCATATTGGTTTTATGGTGTTTTCTGGCTGTGTTTGGCTCGTGGTTTTCGTTAAACCCAAACCATATTGAACTCAGTAAAATACTGGCGTCACCGGCTGAAGGCGGGGCATTGCTTGGCTACGACGATCTTGGACGCTCAATTTGGGATCGCCTGGTAGTGGGTGCCCGCACTTCTTTTTTTGTCGCATTCTGGGTCGTGAGTATCAGTGTGGTGCTGGGCACACTGATCGGTGTCGCGAGTGCCTATCTTGGTGGGGTTTGGGACATTGTAATCGTCCGGGTGATGGATGTTTTTCTGGCTTTTCCGGGTATTTTACTCGCGATAGCATTGGCGGGTATATTAGGGCCTGGAATAAGCAATGTCGTCATTGCATTGAGTGTCGTCGGGTGGGTCGGTTATGCACGCTTATCGCGTGCGCAGGTATTGAGTATAAAAAGTCGTGAACACGTACAAGCCGCGATTGCATTGGGTTCATCGCCCCTGTTTATTGTATTTAAACACCTTATTCCGTTAATAATGGCCCCTTTGATTGTCGAAGCGACGTTTGGCATTGCTGGCGTGGTGATTGGCGAGGCGGGGTTATCTTATCTGGGCTTGGGCGTGCAGCCGCCTGCGTCGTCTTGGGGTAGCATGATTCGCGATGGGGCTGACTATTTACTGGTTGCACCGCATATGGTGCTGGCGCCGGGAGTCGCCCTGATGTTGATTGTTCTGGCGGTCAATTTACTCGGTGATCAATTGCGAGATTATCTGGATGTGCGCAGTCGCTGATAAAACAGGCATGACACTGTACAAGGTAACACAATATAGGGTAACACTTTGCAGATTGATAATATGTCCCTAGGGCCATTAATGGTTGATCTTGCTGGCGTGCAGATCACAGCGGAAGAAAAAGAAATTCTTGCACACCCTTTAGTGGGGGGAGTAATACTGTTTTCCCGAAATTTTGAGTCTCCCGAGCAACTCGCTGCGCTGACGCAACAAATACATGAAATTCGCCAACCGCGACTATTAATCTCCGTGGACCATGAGGGTGGACGGGTACAGCGTTTTAAAAAAGGCTTTTCAAAATTACCCGCGATGCGGTTATTAGGTGATGCCTATGATCAAGACAAAAAGCATGCAAAGCAGATGGCGGAAACAATAGGGTGGCTGATGTCAGTAGAATTACTCAGCGTTGGTGTTGATTTCAGTTTTGCGCCGATATTGGATATCGATAAAGGAATCAGTGGTGTCATCGGGGACCGGGCTTTTCATTCCGATCCCGAAATTATCGCTGATTTAACCTATTGTTTTATGCTGGGCATGAAAAAAGCGGGCATGGCCGCGACGGGGAAACATTTTCCTGGGCACGGGCACGTTGAAGCAGATTCACATGTGGCGATCCCGGTGGATCAACGGGCGTTTGAGGCTATCCACGCCGAAGATATTGTCCCTTTTGAGCGCATGATTCAGTCTGGTCTTGCTGCGATTATGCCTGCGCACGTCATTTATCCGCAAATAGATGATAAACCTGCCGGGTTTTCTCCAATCTGGATTAATCAAATTTTAAGGCAGACATTGTCATTTGATGGTGTCGTGTTCAGTGACGATTTGAGTATGGAAGGCGCGAGTGTGGTGGGTGGTTTCGTTGAGCGAGCCGAAGCCGCGTTGCACGCAGGCTGCGATATGGTGTTGGTCTGTAATCACCCGCAAGCCGTCGTTTCTGTGATCGATGGACTGCGACAACCGGCGAGTCCGGTCTCGCAAGCTCGGTTAATTCGTATGCACGGTAATATATCACGCGATCTGCATCACTTACAGCACCAGCCGGACTGGAAAAAGGCGGTGCGGGTGCTTGATCAGTTTGTAGACTCAATTTAGAGACGAAACGTCGATGTCGTTATCAATGCCGCTATCAATAATATAGTTATCAATGCAGTTGGATTTTTGAATTTATAGTATATTGTCATTAATTGATGAAACCAAGTGGAGAAAAGCGAGCATGGATGTGGATATAGAGACCTTAGTTTCCGGCCTGACCTATTTCAAAGATGAAGGTTTGTGGATATCACAAATATTTATTGTTGTTTTTTCAGTATTAATTTTTAATTTTATTCAACGTCGGGTGCTAAAACGGTTACACGAAACATTCGAAAAAACAAATAATCCCTGGGACGATGCGGTTGTCGGTGCAATACGCCGTCCATTAACGGCGCTGATCTGGATTCTTGGTCTTAGCTTTGCAGCGCGCATCGTCGGCCAGCGTACGGATGCTGAGATTTTTCAAGTGGTTGAACCCGGTAGGGAAGTGGGTGTCATTTTTGTCATTGCCTGGTTCTTAATACGGTTGGTGAAACGTATTGAACGTAATATTATCGAGCATCGGCTTGCACAGGGTAAAGAAGCGGACATCACAACGATTGACGCGATAGCAAAATTATTGCGTATCTCCGTCATGATCACGGCGGGTCTGGTGGCTTTTCAAACGTTGGGATTCAGTATTTCGGGTGCCTTGGCATTTGGGGGTGTCGGCGGTATTGCGATCGGTTTTGCTGCCAAGGATTTGTTAGCCAATTTCTTTGGCGGGTTGATGATTTATCTTGATCGCCCGTTTTCCGTGGGTGACTGGATTCGCTCACCGGATCGTGATATCGAAGGCACAGTGGAGAATATCGGATGGCGGTTAACACGTATACGTACTTTTGATCAAAGGCCGCTGTACGTTCCTAATTCCACTTTTGCTAATATTGCAGTCGAAAACCCGTCGAGAATGAAAAATCGCAGAATCTATGAGACCATGGGTGTGCGTTATGATGATGTGGGCAAAATGGCAAATATTGTCGCAGAAGTGAAAGACATGCTGGTATCCCATCCGGCAATTGATACTAGTAAGACCTTGATGGTTAATTTTAACGCATTTTCAACGTCATCAGTCGATTTTTTTGTTTATACATTCACGCATACCACCGTGTGGACTGACTTTCATGATATCAAACAGGATGTATTACTGAAAATAATCAATATCGTTGAAAAACAGGGCGCACAAATGGCTTTTCCAACATCCACGATTCATATTCCCGAAGAAATTGTAGTGCGGCAGGGTAGTTAAGACGTTATGGGTAGACTACTTATATTATTTATTCTTAATTAGAGTGAATGAAATATGGCAGATAAACTTTTATTTATTATTGTAAGTTCAGATCCTGACAATGACGCAGAACTGGGTTCGATTTTGTCACAAGCCAAGGTGGCCGCAGCTATGGAATTTGATGTAGAAGTCATATTTTCAGGTCAATGTGATCGCCTGGCGAAAAAAACCTACGCTGAACAATCAAAAGCAATGGTATGTGGTTTGATAACGAAGGCGCATGAAACTGGCGTTCGCTTCAAAGTTTGTCCGCAACCTTTTGCGGAATGGTCGGGCGAACTCATTCCTGAAGTCGAAGAGGTGGTTGGCAATGCGTATATTATCAGTGAAGCAATGAATGAAGACACAACGGCATTTACTTACTAAATGTCTATTACCGCCGAACAAGCCCAGCAAGTTTTAAACGATGCGGATTGTTTATATACGTCAGCGGAAGTAGAAAAAGCCATCGTGAATGTTGCGCGACAAATAAATATAGAGTTACACGATAAAAATCCAATTGTTCTCTGCGTGATGAATGGCGGCCTGGTGCCTGTTGGGCAATTGTTACCGCATTTTACATTTTCGATGAACCTGGATTATATGCACGTCACACGTTATGCCGGGAATACCCAGAGGGGGGAGCTGCAATGGTTGGTGACGCCAAGAACGCCACTAAAAGACCGTGTTGTGCTCATCATAGATGACATACTGGATGAAGGTGAAACCTTAAAAGCAATAATCAATGATTGTAAGAACGCCAATGCACGGCAAGTCTACAGTGCCGTTCTGGTGAATAAAATACACGACAGAAAAGCCGATGTGAAGGTGGATTTTATTGGGCTAGAAGTCGCGGATCGTTATGTGTTTGGTTACGGAATGGATTACAAAAGCTATTTACGCAATGCGCCAGGTATTTTTGCTGAGAAATAATTTAACAAATTAGTAAACCCTATCAAAAAGGAAAGCAATCAGTGACAGCATTAGCAATTATTGGCGGAACCGGATTGACGTCACTTAAAACGCTTGAGATAACCAATCGCGAAATTATTCCGACACCCTTTGGTGAACCATCAGGGCCAGTCACCCATGGCGTTCTATGCGGAAAAAAAGTGGCGTTTATCCCCCGCCATGGATACGGGCATATTATTCCACCGCATAAAATAAATTATCGTGCAAATATATGGGCGTTAAAAGAAGTCGGCGCAGATAAAGTGTTGGCGATCGCCGCAGTTGGCGGTATTACCAAGAATTTAAGTCCGGGCGCGTTAGTCATACCAGATCAAATTATTGATTACACCTGGTCACGTGTGAACACCTATTTTGAAGAAAGTTTGTCAAAGGTAACGCACATTGATTTTACAACACCTTATTGCGGCGAATTGAGGGACTTGCTAATAACCGTGTGTAAAAAGGAAAAACTAGACTGCACATACAAAGGTACCTACGGCGCAACGCAAGGCCCACGTCTGGAAACCGCCGCAGAGATTGATCGTTTGGAGCGGGATGGCTGTCATGTCGTTGGAATGACGGGTATGCCGGAAGCAGCATTAGCAAGAGAGATGGGTCTTTGTTATGCCACTTGTGCCGTAGTTGCAAATAAAGCAGCGGGCCGCGGTAAAGGCGATATCACGATGAACGATATCCAAAGCAATTTAAACATTGGACTGGATAAAGTACGCACTTTGTTGGAACACATTATACCGTTGATCTAAAAATAGAGTTGATAGGCCGTCGATACGGAAAAACGCTCGAGTGGATGATAGCCAAGCTCAATCCTGTGTTACGGGGTTGGAATAACGATCAAAGCCGCTCCAGAGCAGAGCGTAAACGGTTACAACAACTCAATCGTTTCGTTCGAGAACGACTGCGAATATTCCTGAAGCGGAAATACAGTGATCAGACGAGAGGCAGTAGGCGAGTCTCCGGCGAGATGTTAACCCGACTGGGATTATATACCGGTTCGCCTGATGATGGTATTTCAATGACAAAGGTTTCTGAGTAAGGGCAAACACGGCGCGATACCGAAACAGATACCGCCCATTTTGCAACGTCTGGGTTTAGAACCCAAACATTATCTCAAACACCTGCGCGGAGCGCTTTGCGGACCGAGTCACCCGCGTGCAATGGGACACATCAAGAAACTAAAACAACTCGCTAGCGATTTAGATCAGAAATTTATTCGTGGTCAAGTGGTAGTCAGCTCGCTTGTCTGCACATGCGGACTGCGTTGCATTTTCTTGGATTGGGCCCACCAAGCCTTCAAAAAAGCGCCTTGCCGCAAGCACAGACAAACAAGCTGAACCCGACATTATCACCTTGACGGGGTACTAGCGCCGCATCGCAGTATATCCAACACCCATTGTATCACAGGCTGATGCATTTGCATTTGTTAGCCGTTTTTAGTCAACCTAAGCTCTGCTTTTTGTTTATAGTGTCAGTCAGTTAATAGAAGATAATTCAAACTTTTGATCAAATGATAATGCATTACTCGCGGACAATTTGTTCTAAACCGAAAACCGAGGCGTCAGGCCTTGCAAGGCTTTTGAGTGTTCGTTGTCATATTCAAATAATCTAAAACTGCTCGTGTATTCTTATTCAGTTGCCTTATTTTTTTCGATATTTTTTTGTTGGCTTTGGATTTAATGAGACCAATCGCAAATCGTCTTAGTCTCGTCATATTTTCAGGGCCATGACCGATCCGAATCGATAAGGGGTCGGGTATTGAAATGACTGTTGATGGTTTCTGTTCTCAGACAGCTTTCTCGGTACTTGCTTTTGACTTACAGGATGTATAATTAATACACAATAAAAAGCCGGGAAAGAACCCGACTTTTTATCGTGTTATTGACTTCATTTCATTTTGCTAATTAAAATTTCGTGACAAACTCGGCTGTTAGCAAGTTGTTTTCCGTCCCGTTTGCATCTTTTGTTGAATATTCAAGTAGTATATCCAGATTATCAGCGGCGTGGTAAGTACCTGCGATTGTGAGAACATCCGTATCAGGCGTACCAGCAGCATCAAAGGCCACTTTCTCGATACGACCTGTAACACCAAATCCCATGGGTAAACTGACGTTACCGAGTAGCATGATAGAATTATCAATCACTTCGTCTGCAGTAAGTATCTCTATAGCGGCAGTATAATTTCCATTTGTGTAGGTTGCATTGATATCCATTACATTTTCTGCGCTACTATCTTGGGTGACGAAGCCAAATTCCAGATCCAGGCCCGTTACCGGAGTTGCATTCACAACGATTGCAATGGAATTTTCCTCATCCACTTGCTGTAAATCATTTAACAGTGCGCCGGTTACTGTAACCGGTCCTAACACAGCCGCGAGTGCGATACCCGCAATATTGTTTCCGTTTAATGCGGTTTCTCCATCCAGAATGATCCAGTTTTGGCTATGCGTCGTCTGGTAAAGATCGGGCGCATCTTCCGCTTCCCAACCAACGGGATTATTGAATACACCGCCCAAAAAGGTGAGATTGTCCTCAAGAGTCCAGGCAAAGAAGGCTTGTTCGATGACAGCCGAGTCTTTAGGGCCAGGCAGGCCAACTGTGTCAGGTGCATTCAAACCTGTGTTTAGCGCCATTGACAAATCAAGGTCAACTCTGACACTGATTTTATCAGTTAACTTACTCGCAAAGTCGACTTCTCCATCGACGGTAAATTTGCCTTCAGTTGAGTTTTTTCCACCCGCTGTATTACTATCACTCGCTTCATCCGTTATCGTCCAAATAATGTCAGCAAAACCGCTCACCTTACTATCGGCAGCAAATGCGGTGTTCGACATCGCGAGCAAGAGTGTGGTCGATAGAACGAAAGGTAATTTTGTATTCATGTATCCTCCCCAAGGTAGTATTTATTACTTAATTAGTATTTTGAATCTGCTCCATATCTATAGACACGCAGCCTATAGGGATACCTGCGTCGTGTCAATTAGGGAAAATGGCGTATGTGAATGATTTCTTTACAAAATAAGTCGGATATTAAGCAGGGTGAGGAAGGACTTCAACATATATTTGGGCTGGAATGGCACCGGACTTTGGCAATATCGTGCGACAATATTGTGTAAATAGCGCATCTCCTGCGATATAAATGTCATATTGATCTAAATTTTGATGTCGACTGACAACGTTTTTAAGCGTCTCCGAAAGTGGCTCATTTAGCGGAAGGTCAAATTTAGATTCAGTATTATCACTATCGCCATATAATGTAAGTGGAATATAGTCAAAATTATCTACTGCATCGTCAATCGAGCGGCAATAGTTATGCATATAGTGTCTATCTTTAATATCCGTTATCCACACCAGTGAGATCGGCTGTGAAAGCTCAAGGGAAAGCGCGTGTTCGATTAGGCCTTTAATCGCGCCGAATCCACTGTTATATGCAAGGAACAAAACAGGGCGTGTACTTTTTTCCTGCAATACAAATGAACCGTATGGGCCTTCTATTTCCAGGGAGCGCTGATTGGGGTCGAGTATCGACGCCAGAAAATGATCGTCAGCATGAAACGGCAAATGAAATTGTTGATTAAGCGCATCGCAGGGGCAACTGGCGATTGAATAGCTGCGTGATTCATTGTTTGAATTTATTAAGTTTACCCGTTGCCCGGCGATATACCTTAGCCGGTGTGTGCGTGGTGAACGCACGTGCAGTATCTTAATGCCCTCTATCGGCGTTTCAATTTTCTTGATTTTTACTTTAATGCGTTGCTGTTGAATTTCATCAGTATGTGACGCTTCCTTGGTTTCCAATGTGACGTTGCTTTTGGCCTGGTAGCAGCACATCAATAGATGGCCTGCGCGTTTTTTCGCTTCACTAAATACATAATCCTGATGAGCGATTTTCTCCACTTCCCCGCAGATGAGTTTTGCTGCACACTTACCGCAAGCGCCGTTACTGCAGCCATAATCAACAGACAGACCAGAACGTAACGCCGCTTCCAGAATAGTTTCGTGTTTTTCGATTGAAAAACGGTGTTTACTCGGGTTTAATTCGATTTCATATGCCATGGTTGTTTTGTGTTGGTTAGCGGGTTTTGGCGTTAGTTGTAAATAAAATAGCAGTTGTTGTTAACTTTGTTAGCAGTTTTTCAGTAAATTAACGCGATTATTCTACATTACGTATCTAAATAAACGTTAAGAAAATGCCGTATTCATATCGAGGTAAATTTTGTACAATTAACGCCGATTGTAAGCCCATTGATGGGCTTGCCAGTATGATGTAGGGATAATTATGTTTCTGAAGAAGACCGTAAAAATTATAATAGTACTCCTAATGACCACACTGCTGTCACAGAATACATTTGCCGCGAGTGATATGACGAATAAAGATGCGTGTTATAAAGGCATAGAATTATAAAACGCCGCAAAATTTAAAAAGGCGATGGGCGTTTTTAAGACGGCCGCCAAGAAGAAAGATGGGTGTTCGCAGTTTCAAATTGGCATGATGTATTATTACGGACATGGCGTTAAAAAGAGCAATAAAAACGCGAAGACTTGGCTTAAAAAGTCGTCTGACAATGGATTTAAAAAAGCGCTTACCCAGATCGGTTTAATCAAATAAACTTTGATTACATAGATTTTAATTTAGATTGCAACGACGATTAAGCAACAATGAATAAGCAACAACCCTGATTTATACTTCTATCGGTGTGTCAGCGCGATTGCCCCATTCAGACCAGGAGCCTGGATAGCCCATTACATTTTTGTAGCCCAATGATTTGAGCATAACAAAGGTATGCGCAGAGCGGTGATGGCTTTGACAATATACAATCACGTCTTTGTCGGGGGTCACACCGAGGTCATTTAACATGGGGAGCAGTTCGCTTTTTGGTTTTATGCGATAGTTTCGCTGTGGGTCCATCGCCAGCGTCCAATCCATGTTGACAGCATTAGGAATATGACCGATGCGTTCGGCACGCACAGTTTGGCCAGTGTATTCTTGTTGGCTGCGGCAATCGAGTATCGACAGATGACTATCTTGCAAATGTTGCATGATGTAGTCTTTATCAGCGACCACGCTGCTATTCTTGTAACTACTATTATCAGGAATGCTGTAAAGAGTCGGTTCTATTGACACAACCTGGTTATTAATTGGATGGCCTTCATTTGCCCAGGCATGAAATCCACCGTTGAGCAGTGAGAAGTGCGTATGGCCGACGGCGGCCAATGTCCACAAAAATCGGGAGGCTTTGCCGCCGCCTTCGTCGTCATACGCGATAACCTGTGTTTCTGGCGAAATACCCAAGGACGATAACAATGTACTGATCGTTTCTTCAGACGGTAATAAGCCCATTATCGGTTTTTCATTACGAATGATTTTTTCATAATCCAGGTGAACAGCGCCAGGAATGTGGGCTTGCGGGTAAATATCCGCTTTGCATAAATCCACGATTCTAATGTTACTTCGATCAAGGTTTTGTTGTAGATCACTGGGTTCAAGGATCATAGGCAGTACATCATTGTTATTCACAAATCGTTATTCACATCAGTCTCCATTCTTATTCAAGACACTACACTTTTTCCTCACTGAATCAATAGTTATCCCAAAAAATTCAAGTATTTACTGCTTTTCGCCGTTAGTAGTAGCAGACATGGGATTCTAAGTGTTTCTTAAGTATTTCTTAAGTGCTCAGTCACTTAGCGCATCCGGCCATTTTCTCGAATCATTTTAAGCAAATGGCGATGTTTTCTAAAAGTACAAACTAAATAAGGGTAGTGACCGACGTGATTAACCAGCAAATCAATTTGTTTCAGCCTATCTTCCGCAAGGAACACAAGTTGCTGTCTTTCCGCGTTTTGCTGCAAGGCTGCGCGGCTGTATTTCTATTATTAATCACGGTGTTTGCATGGAGTTGGCGTCAGACAGGGCAAATGGAGACGGATCTTGCGTATATACAGGTGCAACACGACGAACGAAACGCCAGATCAGTGGTGCTGGGTAAGACCCTGGCTGCGATGAAAAATGACACCGAACCCCAAAAAGAATTGGCGAGGCTGGAGAAAGAATATGTTGCCCGGCAGAAGGTGGTGGATGCCCTTACGCGTGTGCGCAAAACCTATACTCGGGGTGTATCCGGTTACCTGCAAAGTTTTTCCCGCCAGGCTCCCAAAGGTGTTTGGTTAACAGGTTTTTCCGTGCAAGCAGGGGGTGAGGACGTTGTTATTCGTGGCAGTTCCTTAAAGCCAGCCTTGGTTCCGATCTTTATACAACAGCTATCCAATGAACCCGCTTTGTCAGGTACTAAGTTTGGTCTGTTACAGATTCAGCGTGAGCGGCCTGATACCCGTTATGTGGATTTTACCGTGTATACAGGCAATGAGCCACCCGAAGAGGTGACACAATGAAAGACCGCATAAACCAGTGGGCAGAACGTTTCGAGGCATTTTCATTACGTGAACGTGGACTCATCTTTGTCGCTATTGTGGTACTGGGATTTATGACCTGGGACACGATGGTATTAAGCCCGCAAGAAGTGCAGCAGAAAAAAATACTGAATGAGATGTTCGATCTGAATCAGCAATTGGAAAACATCAGTGCCAACGTTAATTCAATGACCGAGACGTTGCGCGGTGGTGAAGTGCAACACATACAGGCGCGTATGAGTGAGTTGCAAATATTATTGTCTGACCTTGAACGTAAACAAGAGGATTTAACGGTTGAATTTATTCGCCCTGAGCAGATGGCGACCGTACTACGCGATCTGTTGAGCAATGAGAATTCATTAAAATTAACGCAACTGAAAAGTTTGGGCGTGCAGCCGTTGTTTCCCCGCATAGAAGATCCTCAATCTGAAATTCACGAAGGGATTGCTATGAGTTCAACTAAAAATAGGTACGGTGAACGTCCTAACATTTATAAGCATGGCATGCGCGTGGAGTTTGAAGGCAGTTTTAACAGCACGTTGGGATATTTACTCGCATTGGAATCCATGCCCTGGCGATTCTATTGGGACAACGTGGAATATCAGGTGCTCAAGTTTCCTGTTGCACGCGTGGTGATTACCATACATACATTGAGTCTTGATGAGGAATGGATTGGTGTTTAGCCGGGTCACAATGATTGGGTTTCTGGTACTTGTGTTGGTGCTACCCGCGCAGGCAATTTTTGATCCCACAAGGCCGCCCGGACTGAATTCAGTACCCGCTCCAGCAGCCGGTGTGGTCGATAAAGGGCCACGCTGGGTGTTGAAATCAACATTGGTTTCGCCACAGCGCAAGACGGCGGTGATTAATGATCGTGTTGTGGGTTTGGGTGACCGCGTTCGAGGTGCGACAGTCATAGAAATCTCAGCGTCCCGGGTACGTCTGCGATCGCGTGGTGGTGACATCACGTTGGTGATGTTGAAAAAAAATGTAAAAACACTGTCCAAGCAACCAACCAGGCAACCAACCAGGCAACCGACCAGGCGACAAATTAGGCAGTAAGGAAAATTATTATGGAAACCAGAAAATCAAGTTATGCACGACAAGGCCTGACATTAATCAGCTTAATGCTATTGGTTTCCTGTCAGTCTGCGCCACCCAGAGGAGGTGCAGTAACTGATAATATCATGAATAGCCTGAAAGAAAGTGAGCAGCAATCTCTTGCCGTGATTAACACAATGGTAACACCACCGCCTGAAGTGACCGCTGCGTTGTTGCCATCATTAAATGTAAAGTTTTCAGGTGTGGATCAAGTACCTGTAGAAAGGCGCTTTGATATCACAGTGAATAGTGCACCTGCACGCACATTTTTCATGAGTCTGGTTAACGACACACCCTACAATATGATAACCCACCCGTCCGTGAAGGGTAATATCACTTTAAGTCTTAAAAATGTCACCATTACCGAAGTGATGGAGGCCGTTCGCAATGTTTATGGTTACGAGTATCGTACTATTGCGACTGGTTTTGAAGTGTTGTCCACGAAGTTAAGATCCAAAGTGTTCAAATTAAATTACTTAAATGTGAAACGTTCAGGTATGTCACGTGTTCGCGTGAGTTCCGGGCAAGTTACTGCAGCCAGGAGAAGTAGCGATGAAAATGATGAAACTAGCGATTCACAAACCACCGCCAGCGTTTCTGGTAGCCAGGTGGATACTCAATCCGAGTCTGATTTCTGGCAAGAACTGAGGCGTTCTCTAAGTGCAATTGTGGGAAGCGATGACGGGCGGCAGGTCATCATTAATTCACATTCAGGCATTCTAGTGGTGCGTGCAATGCCTGCGGAGTTACGCGCCGTGGGAGAGTACCTTGAGGCGACACAAAGTGTCATTCAACGCCAGGTCATACTTGAAGCTAAAATACTGGAAGTTGAATTGAGCGATGGCTTTCAGTCGGGTATTAATTGGTCAGCAATCGGGTCAGACAGCAGTAACGGTAACTCGATCGTTGCGGGTCAATTTGGTGGTTCAACTGTTTTCCAAACTGATGTGAGCAACCTTGCTGGCCAAACGGACGCATTGAATATTAACAATATTACCGGGATTCGTTCAGATGTCGCATCCGCTTTTGGTGGAATGTTTGCGTTAAACCTGAATATTGGAGAATTTTCCACTTTTGTAGAATTATTGGAAACGCAGGGCGATGTGTCGGTACTTTCCAGTCCGCGTATTTCCACAGTAAATAACCAAAAAGCAGTGATAAAGGTCGGTACCGATGAGTTTTTTGTGACCGATGTGGATACTAAAACCAATAATAACGCAGCAGCCACAGCGGCCACGCAATCGGTTGACATTGAATTGACCCCTTTTTTCTCAGGTGTTGCGTTAGATGTTATTCCACAAATTAGTGGTGACGGACAAGTCACGTTGCACATTCATCCGTCAGTGAGCGAAGTGGTTGAGAAAGTTAAGCAGATTAATATCACAACGACGAATCAATTAACGATACCTTTGGCGCAAAGCACGATTCGCGAGTCCGATAGCATTGTGCGTGCCCGCAGTGGTCAGGTTGTTGTTATTGGCGGATTGATGCAAAACAACACACGAGACGTTTCAACCTCGGTGCCGCTATTAGGCGATTTACCTTTTATTGGCAGTTTGTTCAGACATAAAAAACAAGTCACCCGAAAAAGCGAGCTGGTTATTCTGTTGCGTCCCATCGTTGTAGACAACGATCAGGTCTGGTCAGATGAACTGAAACGGGCAACAGACGCAATGGATGAATTATCTCAGCTAAGTAAACAACTCAAGCAGTAGCGCGAACGTAAGCTGACGAACAAAAAGGCGGAAAATAATGCGATGGAAGTGACATGTATTTAGAACATTTTGGCATGCAGAAAATGCCTTTTTCGATAACGCCGGATACCTGTTTTTTTTATAACTATGGCAGTTATCAAGAGGCGTTAAATGTGCTGTTAGTGGCAATACGCAGCGGTGAGGGATTTATTAAAATCACCGGTGAGGTTGGCACAGGTAAAACATTGTTGTGTCGAAAAGTGCTCAATTCTTTGGATGAAAATTTTTTTACCGCTTTTTTAACCAATCCCTGTTTGACGCCAGCCGGATTGCGTATGGCGCTAGCGGATGAACTTGGCATTCAATATGCCCGCAATCTGGGCCAACACCGACTGCTTAAGCAGATTACGGATCGATTAATCGAATTAAATGCACAAGGTCAGCAAGTCATATTGTTATTGGATGAAGCGCAAGCCTTGCCAGACGACAGCATGGAAGCTTTACGCTTATTGACAAACCTTGAAACAGAAAAGAGTAAATTGTTGCAAGTCGTCTTGTTCGGACAGCCTGAACTGGATGAGCGATTGGCACAGACTAAATTGCGGCAATTGCGTCAACGGGTCACGTTTTCCTATGAATTAGTTTCCATAGACCAGGACGGGCTTGCAGGCTATTTATCTCACCGGTTACTGGTTGCAGGCTATCAAGGCAAGCCGTTGTTTACCACAGATGGATTAGATGCGTTGTATCAGGTAAGTCGTGGTGTGCCAAGATTGATTAATATTTTGGCGCACAAAACACTGATGATTGCCTATGGGCGTGGTGCTTCCCATATTATTAAGGAACATATTCGTCTGGCTGCGGCAGACACAGAAGGGGTGCTGGCAGATTCTTCGCCAACATTGACACGTGTGGGCGTTGCTTTGGCGGCAATGAGCGCAGCAGCGGTGGCTGCTTTTCATGTGGGTGGGGCGGGTTAATGAGTGTCATTAATCAAATGCTAAAAGATCTTGAACAGCGACGAACTGAATCAGTCATGTCGTCACCATTGGGTGGATTGACTGCGAATAGCGGATTATTACGCGCTGTTCAGCCGATGAATTATGTGTTGTTGGCCGCCGTGTTGGTGTTGGTCGTGATAACGGCCTTTTTATTTGCTAATC
>CAZWBV010000012.1:14819-20101 GCA_964632225.1 uncultured Gammaproteobacteria bacterium
CAGCGCACTGTATAAAGAAGTTGCGCGATCTGGAGCAACGATGGCACCGGTTATTGTTGACGGAAAAAATGAAGACGTGAAATTAGTGGATGATTCTGTTCAAGTGGGCGTGGCAAACCGCTCGCATTCTTTACAATCAGTCTCTTTGCATTCAGTTAAAGCCCAATTTGCTGATAGAAAACAACCGGCCATGACAACATCCACGACGATACCTGTTAAGAATACGCCTAAGGTGAAGGAAATAGCCCAAGTCATGCCTGTCAAACCACCACCTGCGCAATTAAAGCCGCAAGCAAAAGAGAGTAAAAAAAATCTAGCTGAAAATACTGATCCAATAACGTCAGTGGTCATTGATAAACACATGCGCCCGTTAACGTCAGCCCAACAAGCCCACAAGCATTTTCAGAATGCGATATTGAAACTGGGTCGTGGCGAGCAAGATGTGGCACACAGCGCACTAATTAAAGCACTGGCAGCAGACCCATCGCATATACGTGCGCGCGAAACAATAGCCGCCTTGTTATTGAATACAGGGCGCGTAACTGAAGCCAGTGCGAGTTTGCGTGATGGATTACGTATTAACCCCAAAGCCGCAAGTTTGGCGAAAATGTATGCGCATATTTTGCTTGATCAGGGAGACACGGAACAATCTATCACGGTGTTAAAGAACGCAATGCCGCCAATTTCGACTGATCCTGAGTATTACGCCCTAATGGCGGCTTTTTATTCTCGGGCTGGTAAACATGGCCAAGCTGCACAGGTTTATCAACAAGTTCTACAGGTTCGTCCTGGCGTTTCCAACTGGTGGATGGGTTTGGCATTGTCGCTTGAGTCTATGGGAGAATCAGCACAAGCACTGTTGTCTTATCAGCGTGCCCAACGTGTGGGCGGATTAACGGGCGATGTCAATAAATTTGTGACAGGACGTATTCAGACATTGTCCCCAACTGTTTCTGTGCAAGCCGCCAGCGCCGATATTTTTGAGGAATAATTCGTGGCCCAACCAAAACGTATTCGACTTGGGGATCTATTAGTTGAGCATAAGTTGGTCTCTGAAGCGCAGCTCACGGCGGCGTTGCTGGAGCAGAAAAAATCCGGACATAAGCTCGGGCGTGTTCTCATTGAGAACGGTTACGTAAAAGAAGATGATGTGCTCAATCTGTTATCGCGACAGCTCAACGTTCCTTTTGTTGACATCAGTGCATATGAATTTAAACAAGAAGTTGTGAATATTCTGCCGGAAACGGCTGCCCGCCGTTATCGTGCCCTGGCATTGGAGGAGACGCCAGACGGGTTGTTGCTGGGTATGGCGGATCCGACCAATATTTTTGCTTACGATGATCTGGTTCGCGTTGTAAAGCGTGAAATTAAAGTTGCCGTGGTAAAAGAGGGCGATCTTGTCGCTGCCATTGATAAGGTTTACCAACATACTGCCGAAATCCAAAACCTTGCCGCCGAAATTGGCGAAGACATGGCTGAAAATGTTTTCGATCTTGGCTCACTTAATCGGGGAATCAGTTCTTCAGATGCCCCTGTTGTGCGTTTGATTGAAACTGTTTTTGAAGGCGCGGTTTCTGCAAAGGCATCGGACATTCACATTGAACCTGATGAGGCCGTGCTGCGAATACGCCGCCGAATTGATGGTGTGTTGCAGGAACAAGTCATGGATGAAAAGGCGATCACGCCTGCGCTGGTATCGCGCATCAAGTTAATGGCCGGTCTCGATATTTCAGAGCGACGTTTACCCCAAGATGGTCGATTTAACCTGAAGCTAAAAACAAAATCGATTGATGTGCGCTTATCTACGATGCCGACACAATACGGTGAAGCGGTTGTTATGCGGTTGTTAGATCAATCTGACGGTGTATTGACGTTAAGCCGAATTGGTTTGTCGCCAGAATTAAAGGACAGATTAACTAAAGCCATTCATCGTCCGCATGGCTTATTGTTGGTAACCGGGCCCACGGGTAGCGGTAAAACGACCACGCTTTATGCTGCGTTGAATGAATTGAATAGCCCAACGAAAAAAATTATCACGGTGGAAGATCCGGTGGAGTTTCGCTTGCCACGTGTTAATCAGGTTCAGGTTAATCAAAAAATAGGGCTTAGCTTTGCGCGTGTATTACGTACTGCGTTGCGTCAGGATCCGGATATTATTCTGTTAGGAGAGATTCGCGATGAAGAAACCGCTGAAATAGCGCTGCGCGCCTCCATGACCGGTCATTTGGTGATGTCCACCTTGCATACCAATGACGCAATCAGTACCGCATTGCGTTTGATTGATATGGGTGTGGAAGGGTTTTTAGTCGCCTCTGCTGTACATGCCATTATCGCGCAACGTTTGGTGAGAGGTGTTTGCGAAAAATGTTCGGCCGACCACACATTGGACGCAGGGCAACAGGCCTGGTTAAACGACACAGTGGGAGAAGAACGCGCTGCCACTTTATTTTTTAAGCAAGGTGCTGGCTGTCAGGCGTGTGGTAAAACGGGTTATAAGGGGCGTATCGCGGTACATGAAATGTTGGATATCACCAGTGATCTTGCTGATGCATTGCGTAATCAGGATTACGCGGCCTTTAAAGAAGGCGCTTTGGCACAAGCGCAATTTATTCCCTTGGTGGAGAGTGGGTTGGCGCTTGCCGAAAAAGGTATGACCAGTATTGATGAAGTAATCCGCATTAGCGGGTGGGTCGAATAGGGTTGCACTGAAGTATGCCTGTCTATCAATATAAAGCCCGAGGTCATTTAGGCGCTGCCGTCGAAGGTACTATGGAAGCGGTCAGTTCTGATGCAGTGGCGACAAAGTTACAGGAAAGCGGTATGACGCCGGTGGACATCTTTGCGGCTAAAACGGCGGTCGCAGGTATTGTGTCCAGAGAAATAGATTTTCATGGACTGTTCTCGGAAAAAGTGACCGATACAGATATCATTCAATTTTCGCGGCAGATGCGCAGCCTCACTAAAGCAGGCGTACCCATGTTAAGCGCTTTGCATGGATTATCTCAATCGACAAAGAATAAAAAGTTGTCAGATGCTATCCATAAAGTGACGGCCAGTTTGGAGGCGGGTCGCGATTTAGCCACGTCTCTTAGTGAACATCCAACTATATTTTCATTGTTTTATGTTTCCATGGTGCGTATTGGCGAAACTACCGGCCAGTTGGATGAGATATTTTTACAACTGGGGCGTTACCTGGAGCGAGATAAACGCACTCGCAGCCAAATAAAAGCGGCGGTGCGTTATCCCAGTTTTGTTATTATCGCGATTTCAATTGCTATCGCCATTATTAATCTGTTTGTTATTCCCACTTTCGCGAGTGTATTTGCCCGATTTGGGTCAGAGTTGCCATTAGCAACACGTATTTTAATGGGTATATCCCAGTTTAGTGTCGCCTATTGGCACATTATATTGAGCCTTCTTGTTGTCGTAATATTTGGTCTTCGGCAATATATTCGTACCGAAGAGGGCCGTTATCGATTGGATAAATATAAACTTAATATTCCTCTTGCCGGTGAAATAATTTATCGTGCTACGTTGGCACGGTTTACCCGCTTGTTTTCTATGTCGACAAAAGCGGGTGTGCCATTGATTACCGCACTCACTGTTGTGGCTAAGGCATTGGATAATACCTATGTCGAAAAACGAATTTTGGCTATGCAAATCGGCATTGAGCGAGGCGAATCAATTACGCGCACGGCTGCCGCAACAGGTATGTTTGATCCGTTGGTGATGCAAATGATGGCTGTCGGTGAAGAAACCGGGTCGATCGATACGTTGCTGGCCGAAGTGGCGGAGTTTTATGAAGCGGAAGTGGAAAATGACATCGATAAACTCAGTGCGAGAATTGAGCCGATTTTGACGGTGGTGATTGCCGGCATTGTTTTAGTGCTGGCGCTGGGTGTTTTCCTGCCGATGTGGAATCTCGCCGGTGTGGCCATTAAGTGAGTGTAAGTCATTGATTATTAATGTTAATAAAGATATCAGAAAAAATTAATAAAGATTTTATGTATAAGGGACGATAGTTAGTTTATATAGGCTTGATCGTCAGATATGGGACGTATTGTTTCATAAAAATTGATAAAGACAGTGCCTTAATTCGTTTACAAAGAAAACAGAATTGGAGATAAACATGAAAACACAACGCGGCTTTACCCTAATCGAATTGGTAATGGTCATTGTTATTCTAGGGATTCTGGCGGCCGTTGCGCTACCTCGATTTGCAAATTTATCTACAGACGCGGAATCTGCTTCTTTGGCTGGTGCGCGCGGTGCGATGTCCTCTGCGAGTGCCATTGCGCATGCGGCATTTTTAATTGATTCTACTACAGCCACTATCGAAGGCACTGCAGTGACCTATGTGAATGGTTATCCAAACGCGGCCACGATAGTTAATTTGGCCGGAATGAGTGTGGGTGCTGGTTTAGATTATCAAAGTACGACTACAGGTGCGACACCCGATGTATTAACAATTACCAAGGGACCCACCTGTAGTTTTACTTATACAGAAGCGCTTGCAAATGCGGCGCCTATTATCAGTAGTATTGGCGGTGGGGGTAGTTGCTAAGTAACGGCCCTGCTAGTTTAGCGTGGTTTACTGCCCACATTGTAAAATATAAGCGAAATAAAATGTTGAAGAATAAGCTGGGTGGCGTGAGCGACCTGGCTTTTTTTTGGAGATAAATAAGTCGTTGGCAACCCTGAATTATAAAAGCAGGTATTGGAAACCGGCGTGTATAACCTGCCTGTTTCTTTTTGCCTCGCATTTTACTTTGCATATAGCCCGGGCAGCCACAATCAACACGGTACAAAGTGGTACTGCGTCCAGCACAGGTAATGGCACCACCTCGGTTGCCATTACCGCAGTGGACCCCAGTAAAGCTTTTTTGATGTTTCAAACTCGTTCATCCAGTAATCGGCCGCCAGGGTCCACAGTGCGAGGCCGACTCAATGGCGCAGGTACCGCGGTGGAGTTTGTGCGTGTCAGTAATGAATCCTCTACTATTGATATTCAATGGTACGTGGCGGAGTTTAGTTCTGGTGTGTCTGTACAGCGCGGTGAACTCAACCAAACCTCTTCGACACTGAATGTGGCCATTGCTGCCGTCAGTGCGACCAATCAGGCTTTTGTGTTGTATTCGAAGACACCCAGAAACACTGATACGAGTTGGAGTTCGGATGACCCAACGACGGGCCAGCTTACCAGTAATACTAATGTACAGTTCACAGTAAATGGCAGTAATAGCAATCACATTGTTGCCTGGCAAGTTGTGGAGTTTACGAAT
>CAZWBV010000013.1:0-12315 GCA_964632225.1 uncultured Gammaproteobacteria bacterium
ATTCGGTATAATCCCTACCTTTTCGCTAAGTATTTTGATGACAATGTTGCTGAGACCGTGCCGCATGAGGTCGCGCATTACATTACTGAAAAATTATACGGGGTGGGTTGTGTGCGACCGCATGGTCAGGAGTGGCGTGACATAGCACGCGCATTTGGTGTTAAGTCCAAACGGGCCAGTCATCAATATGATATGAAAGGTATTCCGATCAGAGTGCATCAACGTATTACCTATCAGTGCCAGTGTACAATGCACAACGTAACTCGCCGCCGTCACAAACTAATGCAAAATGGCCTGGCAAAATACGTATGTCGCCGTTGTGGAGAGGTCCTAGTTAAGGGGACATAGTTTAAGGGGAATAGTTTAAGGGGAATAGTTTGACAATAGCTTAGAAACCTTTATTTAGGTTTTACCTAAATAAATCAAAAAAACCCCATAATGAAACGGGGTTTTTGACTATCCAGTGTAACACCTTAGGTTGGCACTACTTTGGTCGCCTGCGGTCCTTTCGGCCCACTTTCCATATTGAAATCTACTTCCTGGCCTTCTGCTAACGTTTTAAATCCACCCCCATCAATTACGGAGAAGTGAACAAAGACATCTGGCGTTCCATCTGAAGGTGCAATAAATCCGAATCCTTTAGCTTCGTTAAACCACTTAACGGTACCTGTAGCCATGTAATACCCCTACAATAAAAGTAAAAATTATGTGTTTTAATTGCATGTCTTAAGGCGATGAGCAGGAGATACCAAAAGGAGCTTCTGTGACGACCTGAAAATACATGCAATTTACTGCATTAGAAAGTGTCGTCAGAATTAATTTACAGAAGGTGAAGCTATTTATTCTACTTACTTCACATAATCTGGCAACATTATGTAGTATACACCATATTTTAAAAAAGTAAGGTGCACAAAACACTTCGTCTGAATAGTTTTAATACAATATGAAATGGTTCTTTTTAGGGAATCCCAGAATTAATCAGAGGTTCCTTAGGTTGTGTTATTTCCATTTTGTGATTTCTATGTCTATCGATTCAGCATCGTTTGTCAACCAACACAGGCCGTCCTGAATTGAAACCTGCAAGTGCATGTTGCGCTTTGCCAGTTTTGCGAGAATACGTGTGCTGTCGTCGCCAATGTTAATGACGTTTAAATTAGCAAATCGGTCAAGTGTCTGTCGGGTCTGGTTCCACCAAACCGTCGCGCTACGATGCTGGTAGGTATAAATAGCGACCTGTTTAGCGCGGCCACATGCTTTACGAATACGTTTCTCGTCGGGTTGACCCAGGTCGATCCAGATGTCGATTTCACCGCTTAGGTTTTTTTGCCATAGATCGGGCTCATTTTCGCTGCTTAGGCCTTTAGTAAAAATAAGATCTTCATGTGCGTGTAGCGCAAAAATTAACAACCGTACCATCATACGTTCTTCGGTTTCTGATGGATGTAGGGCAAGTGTCAACGCATGGGTTTGATAGTAGTTACGATCCATGTCGGTAATTTGCAACTCGGCTTTGAAAATGGTCGATTTAAGCGCCATAGGGGATTACTCAATATTCTTGTTGCGCAATTCTTTCTGGCGTCCGTGTCGAGTTTTGCTGTCGAGACGTTTTTGCTGTGAAGTACGCGTTGGTTTGGTTGCTTTACGTTTTTTAGGCACGACAGTGATGTGCTTGATTAATTCAGCAAGACGATTTAGCGCTTCCTCTTTGTTCTTTTCCTGGCTGCGTGATTGTTGGGCTTTAATAATGATCACCCCTTCTTTGCTGATTCGTTGGTCTTGTAATGCGAGCAGACGCTGTTTGTATATCGCCGGCAGGGACGAATTTTTTATATCAAAGCGCAAGTGAATTGCGCTCGACACTTTATTTACGTTTTGCCCGCCAGCACCTTGGGCGCGTATAGCGCTAACTTCTATTTCGTTTCCAGGAATACTTATTTGTTGGGTAATTTTAATCATATGCAGCAATTGGTTTATGTAGAAACGATTACCCTGATTGCATCTAAACGTAAGTTTGCCAATTCGAGCACTTGATTTAACGCGTGCCACTGTTCTTCAAAAAATTGTATTTCTTCATCACGTACATTGGGATTGATTCGGCGCAGTGCTTTTAGTCGATTGATTTCTTTAAGTAATGTTTGTTTTGTTTGCGCGTGTGCAAATTCAAGAATTTTTGGCGCGCGTAGCTTTGCCATTTGTTCACTTTTTTCGATCAACTGTCTGACATCGTCAGCATGCATGCGTATAATTTTGTTTGCCGTGTCTGCACTGATTTTGCTGCGAGATTCACTGATAATATTGTGTGAAAGTGTGTTCTCATGATCGTTTCCCCTTTGATCGACGACGACGCGTATTGTTGTCGGAGGTAGATAGCGATTGCTTTGTAATTTCTCACTCGATGCCGATTCGAGAACATACAAGCACTCGACTAACAGCGTGCCCGGTTTTGTTGCATGATATTTTATCGCGGTGACGGCGGTATTACCGCGTTCGTTGCTTAATATCATGTCCAGTGCACCGTCGACCAGTGGGTGTTCCCAGGTCATGAATCGCATGTCTTCATATGTCAGTGCAGTTTTTCTGTCATAAGTGAGCGTCATGCCGTCTTCGGCGAGTCCGGGAAAACTGTTTGCTTGCATATGATGTCCCGGACGAATAATGAGGCTGTTATTAAGTCCGTCTTCAACATCAATGCCATAGCAATCAAAGACTGCGTCCAGGTATTCGGGTAATTCATTGTTATTGTCCGATGAGATGATACGGTTTTTAATGTCATTGGCAAGGTGGGTGCGACAGGAATTGTATTCCAACAACCGGTTTCTTCCACGTTGCAGAGCGTCGTTTAATTTTTGGTGATATTTTTTTGTGCTGTTTATCAAATCGTCTGCCTTGCTCTTGTTTTTGGCATTTTTGGCATTGTGCAGTGCATTGAGTAGCGCTGGTTTTACTTCAACAAACACACTGTGTCCGGCGGGGCAGGTGTGTTCAAACGCCGCTAGTCCTTCTTGGTACCAGTTTAGCATTGTGTGTTGTGCGCTGTTTTCCAAATAGGGTACATGTATCTGTACGGTTTCGGTTTGCCCTATGCGGTCAAGGCGACCGATGCGCTGCTCGAGTAAGTCAGGATTGAGCGGTAGATCAAACAGTATTAAATGGTGTGCGAATTGAAAGTTGCGGCCTTCGCTGCCTATTTCAGAACAAATCAGCATTTGGCTGCCATCTTCGTGGTCTGCAAAATACGCAGCGGCGCGGTCGCGTTCAACGATACTCATGCCTTCATGAAATACGGCGGCGTGCGTGCCAGTTTTACTGCGCAGAGCATCGGCAAGATCCAGAACAGTGCCCGCGTCGGCTGTGATGACCAGCACCTTGGCGGGCCAAAGTCGTTTTAAATGGTCACTGAGCCAATCCACCCTGGGATCGATTTGTGTCCAGTATTTTTTTTGTGTTTGTTTGACGGGTTGCTTGCTTAAAATTTTTGATGGTTCTTCTGAAGAAAACCTTGATGATTGATAGAGTAATTCAGGGCATAGCAGTAGTCGCGTATCTGTATCAGCCGTTGGGTTTATGTAATTAGCAGGCATCGGTAGCGCATAGTCGAACATTTTTCGATCTGGGAAACCTTTTACAGCTGCACGTGTATTACGAAAAAGAACCCGGCCGGTGCCATGTCTATCCAGCAAGTGTTCAATCAATTCGTTTTTTGCACGGGCAATTTCTTCAGCATCCGTGTTTGTCTTTTTTTCAGCGTCCGCCAGTATTTCAAGCAATCGCTGGTTGTCGCCTTCTTCGATAGTGTCTGATAAGGTTTTATATGCCTGCTTAGACAGCGGTTGCCCGGCTAACAATTCTTCCACAGCCTGGGCAACGGGTTCATAGGAGGCTTCTTCTTTAATAAAGGCCTGTAAATCCGGAAACCGGTCAGGGTCAAGTAAACGCAGGCGCGCAAAATGACTGGCTTGCCCTAATTGTTCTGGTGTAGCGGTCAGTAACAGTACGCCTTTGGTTTCCGTCGCCAACAGTTCAATTAATTCATACTCCAGGCTAACCTGTTGCGGAGACCACTCAAGGTGATGGGCTTCATCGACAATCAGCATATCCCAGTTGCCGGTATACGCTTGTTTAAAGCGGGTTGGTTGGCCAGTCAAAAATTCGAGGCTGCACAGCACGAGTTGTTCTGTATGGAAAGGGTTGTCTTGTCCGGTGCTTTCTTCAATTGCCTGACAACGTTCTTCATCAAAAATACTAAAATGCAAATTAAAACGGCGTAACATTTCCACCAGCCATTGATGGATCAGTGTTTCGGGTACGATAATCAACGCGCGATTGGCGCGTTCAGTTAACAGTTGATGATGCAGAATTAATCCGGCTTCAATGGTTTTGCCCAGGCCAACTTCGTCGGCCAATAACACACGCGGTGCATAACGATTTGCGACTTCATGCGCAATGTACAATTGATGGGGGATCAGACTGGTACGTCCACCCGTTAACCCGCGTAAATCGGAATGGGCGAGCCGGTTTACCTGCTGGCGCGTCTGGTAACGCAGTTCGAACCATTTGTCTTTATCAATTTGGCCGCTGAATAAACGATCTGTCGGGCGGTTTAGTTGTATGTGATTATCAAGTTGGCCTTCAGGCAGTGCTGTTTTCTCGCCCTTGCTTTGCGTGCCAACTTTTGTTCCATAATAGGTAATCAAACCGTCTTGCTCTTCGATAGACTCTATTTGCATTGACCATCCATCGCAGCTGGTGATTTTATCGCCTGGCGCGAAGTTAACACGTGTTAACGGGGCCGTTTGTTTGGCGTAGGTGCGTGTTTCACCTGTCGCGAGAAAAAGCATATTAATTGTCCGGTGTTCAACCGTTAATACGGTTCCCAGTCCCATTTGCAATTCGGTATTGCTAATCCAACGCTGGCCAGGGATGAAGTCGTACACTGTTTAACCTCTATGTTATATCGATGTATCAGAAAAGGGGCGATATAGTAGTTGATTTGCATCGAAAAATCTTGTCACGGCGGACTTTCTGGGACAATTACGGTGGAAATTGGCTAAATCCCACATATCAAAAGCATGCATTGCTTAATTTGTGGTGAATTTGCTTTGTCTACTGTTAAGAGCCCCTAATTTGTGGTAAAAAAGGCGATTAACTCAAGGAGAATGTCATGAACGCAGTAAAATTAATCGTCGCTTTTAGCCTTAGTCTGTTACTTTTCGTATCGACACACGCATTTGCGGGTGAAGCGGTTGCAAAATCAGTTGAGGCTGTTTTCAAAGAAAAGGCGCAATTAAAGGGTAAACAAGTCATTGTGACCGGAAAAGTGGTGAAAGTGAATAACGGCATTATGAAAAGGAATTTTCTTCATATACAAGACGGTACGGGTGGGATGGATACAAATAATTTGATTATTACCAGCAAAGACACCGCCAAAGTGGGAGATCAAGTGGTCGTGACGGGCACCGTGGCGCTCGACAATGATTTCGGATTTGGTTACAAATACCCTTTGTTGGTTGAAAAATCTTCTATTAAAGCAAAATAGTGTTTGAATAGCGATAACTAACCATCACTTTAGTATGTAAGTAAGTTGTACGTAAGCAAGCCGGATGTCGAGGGCTAAGTTAGAGTAAGTAAGGGTTATAGAGAGAGTAAGTAGAATACGTTGAACGTGAACGAGAAGTTGAGCGAAGAGGTGTTGGAAAAACGAATAGCAGAGCTGGAAAGTAGTGCCGCCTTTCAGGACCACACCATTGATGAACTCAATGATGTAGTGACGCAACAACAACACCAGATTGATCAATTGGAAAAAAGTCTCAGTGTGTTAAAAGATCAAATGAAAAATCTGGTGTCCTCCAATATCGCCACTGACGATGAGGAAACACCACCCCCGCACTATTAGTTAGTTAATCAGTATTATAGTTAGTCAGTCAGTATTACCAGCTAGGGCTACGTATCCCGCACAATATGAAAACAGACGAATACTTCATCAATACTGAACCTTATTACCAACCTATAGGCGATGAGATTGACGTATTTGAGGCCGCCTATAAGCAAAATTTACCGATTCTTTTAAAGGGCCTACTGGTTGTGGAAAGTCCCGCTTTATGGAACACATGGCGTGGCGACTAACGCGAGCGCTGATTACTGTGTCTTGCCATGATGACCTCACCGCGTCTGATTTAGTTGGCCGTTTTTTGATTAAAGGTGGCACGCGATCCAGATGAAGTATGGAAGGGTACATATCATGAAGAAGGTGCTTATCTCTACCAGGAATGGGATTTTCGCCGCCAACATTATCGCAAAAACTGGTGCGCTGTGCGAGAAAAAAAATCACTCCGGTGTACAATAATTTTGTGCAAACAACATTGCGTAAATACGGCAGCGTGATTAAGCGTCTGCGAAAAACATTCGAAGCAATGCGGGACGAAAACCGTTTGTTAAAAAGGCAGGTAGACGGCGATGGTGTTGATATTGATGCGTTGGTTGAAGCGCTTGCGGATACGCATGACGGCAGTGAAATGTCAGAGCGCCTGTTTATACGAACACATCGAACCGAGCGCAATATCGCGGTGTGTTTTATGGTTGACATGAGTGGTTCAACCAAAGGTTGGGTAAACGACGCAGAACGTGAATCGTTAGTGCTTTTGGCCGAAGCGTTAGAGTCATTAGGCGATCGATATGCGATTTTTGGGTTTTCTGGCATGGCAAGAAAACGTTGTGAAATATATATAATAAAAGAATTCGATGAACCTTATAATGACGAAATAAAAGCCCGAATTGCAGGTATTGAACCCAAAGATTACACCCGCATGGGATTTGCTGTTCGTCATCTAACATCGATATTAAATAAAGTTGACGCAAAAACTCGCATATTAATTGCGTTATCCGATGGCAAACCAGATGATTACGATAACTATCGAGGTGAATGCGGTATTGAAGACACACGCCGGGCGCTTATCGAGGCGCGGTATAATGGTGTCCACCCGTACTGTATTACTATAGACGAAACAGCCAGGGAGTACTTGCCTCATATGTACGGTCCCGCTGGTTTTACGGTGATCGATGAAGTTAGAGAGCTGCCGTTGAAGGTCTCTGATATTTATCGCCGATTAACGACGTGATGAATTGTAATTCCCCGACAGTACTACTTCGGTAGATTATCTTACGTTTCGTACACCAACGGTAGCAAAAGAAAACAGGGTTAACTTGACTTTATCGATTTTCGGTGAATTTTGTAAAATCTGTTTTCTCTAGTGTCCAATACTAAGCTTTATAAGTCGATAATGTAATTGTCTGGGACTCATGCCTAATAATTTTGCTGCTCGCGTTTTATTTCCACCTGCCTGGCGTAATGCATTTGTAACAAGTTGATGATCTTCTTGTTTTACCCGCATATAAGGGCGTACATCTAAGTCGTCGAAATGAGCTGCTTCTGAGGGGAAACCAGTCTTTTGATTTTTTATAGAAATATTAATGCCAGCATCATCCTCAATAAGTATTTTAATATCAGAAAGCTTAATCAGGTAATCTTCTGCCATGATAACCAGTCTTTCGATAAAGTTTTCTAATTGTCTTACATTTCCTGGCCAATCGAATTTCTTAAGCTGGGCGAAAGCTCTCGGTGTTAAAGATATATTCTTACGGTATCGTTGATTAGCACGACTCAAAAAATAGGAGGTAAACAACGGAATATCTTCCATTCTTTCTCTTAAAGAAGGTAAACTTATTTTAATGACATTCAGCCGGTAAAATAAGTCCATACGAAATGTTCCATTGTTGACAGCATCGATTAAATTCTGATTCGTTGCGCAAATGATACGCGTATTAATGATTATTTCATCATTTGATCCCACGCGTTGCACTACCTGTTCCTGCAATACCCTAAGCAACTTTGATTGTAAATCTACGTCCATATCGCCGATTTCATCTAAGAATAACGTACCATAATTTGCTGATTCAAATTTTCCCTTACGCATGCTTGTCGCACCGGTAAAACTTCCTTTTTCATGGCCAAATAATTCAGATTCTAATAAGTTTTCAGGAATCGCCGCACAATTCACACAAACAAACGGTTGATCTCTACGTTCACTTTCAAAGTGAATTAAACGTGCGAAGCGTTCTTTACCAACGCCGGATTCACCGATTAACATGACGGCTGCGTCTGATACTGCGGCTCGCTGTGCTCTTGCGACTGCTTTTGTGAGGGCAGGGCTACTGCCTATTATGCCGTACGCTGACTCAGGTGCTTGTGACAAGTTATTAATTTGTTGATATTCCTTTTCAATCGCTTCCGTTTTCAATTTCATTAACCCGTTTATTTTGAGAACCTGGCCAATCATACAGGCCAATATTTTTAAAATTTCAATATCTGCATTATTAAAATTTCTCGATGACTTATTTTCTGGATGCGCTGCTAGAACACCGACCGGTATTTCATCCTGAACTATTGGTACCGCTATATATGTAACGCATAGGTTGGTAATATTGGTTCCCTGAACCAGGAAAAGAGGCTCCTTTGTTACATCGTGAACGAGTGCAATTTGTCCACCTTTCATCACTTTACCAGTGATGCCTTTATCGATATCACAAACGCCACGTAGACGCTCTTCTTCGGTAAGTCCGAAGCAATATCGAATATATAATTTGTTGTTTTTATTCGGTAAAATTACCCGGCCTCTAAGCAGCCGCAAACGATCTGCTAATAAGCTTAAAATTCCATTAACTGCTAACCCGGGTTCAAATGACTGCCCCAATAGCTTAGCAGCGGCTAAAATAACGCCATAACCATCCTTGTAACCATGTTCCACGACAACTTGATTCATGATTTCAAACCAATTAAAACGTAAAATGAAATTGGTACCAACTCAGTTCAACACGAAGGAAGAAAGTTACCTTACAATGTTTGGTGAAACTGTCGATCTTAATACGAATAGATACCAACTTATTTAGCACGAACACGAAGGAGTGCAACTTCAAGATTGTGTTCTGTTCCTTACGGCAATAATTGGTACATGTAAATAATGGATTAGAAAAAAATGCTATTCTGCCGTTTTAATATTAAGAATATATGAAGGGGGTGTAAGAAAAAAGTATGATTAGGGTTAGCGAGCAATACGCCACGATTAGTAGGTTATCGCTGACGAGTAAACTATGTTTATTTTTTTCCATGTGATTCAAGAAGAATTGTAAGTTAGATAGGCGCGTTTTATCAAGCTTGGAGACTTGGGCGGAAGGCTAGGGTGTGTGGTGTGTTGCCTGACCACATTATTCGCGCCTATCTAAAAAAGAAAACGAAACTATATTTCCTTAGCAACTTCGTTAAAACGGAACTTGACACCAAATACCATTTCACCCACCAGTTTACCGGCTGCGTAGACAGGTTCCCATGCTACTAGCGCAGTAAAAAAAGGATAAGTGGCAATAAAAGCAAACCAAACAGGTATTATTGCGCTATGTACAGCAACAATTAGACTAATTGAAACTATAAGCCGCACAATTCGTCCGTAAATATTAATATTTTCTTCAAAAAATTTATCCATTACTAATTCCTCATGTTTAGTTTTGTTGCAATACACATGCAAACCCGTTTTGCATGTGTATGCCTCCTTGAGCAAGCGCTATGCCAATTCTTGGCACAACAGAGAAAATAGATAAGTTTTTGAATTTTATTTATTTTATAATTATTGATTGGTGTATAGAGATATATTTAAGCTACACTAAAGATGGAATTGAATAACATTGTATACATTGTTCTAACTGAGAGAGCCTGAGCTGGCATCTTATTTTAGTGCTTACTTACATTAGTGCAATTAAATTAGCGGAATATATTTACTATTAATAATTTTTCCTTAATCGTGCCTTGTCTTTTGTATTAGTAAAGTGAGTCTTAGAAAGGCGTGTTCGTGTTTAAAGGAATATAGAATATAGAATATAGAATATAGAATATAGAATATAGAAAAAGGAATAAAGACAATTTCTTCAATGAAATTCCATACAAATCGTTAAACTTTCACTTAGGGTCGCCTTAAAAATTATTTCACATTTATTTTAGCTGTGTTGTTTGTTAGTTCATTAACCACTATCGCCTTCCAGTCACTTCAGCCGTTAGCGGCGCTTTACGCCTTCGTGACGACCATCTAAGGTCCTGCCAGGAGTCCCCTCTGCCAGGCTCCTATTTGTTCTGTGGCGGTAATGAGGCCCTCAAAGTCATGGCCCTTATAGTCATTATTACAGCGGCGATAGTAGACTTTTAAATAATATTGTTAAATATCAGTATGATAGAAAAATAGTGGGTCGTCTGCTGTAATCATAAGTATTTGACTGGTCAGTAAAATATATTATTATCGGTATCTTCGGACTAAACCATATTTCAGGTCATTTTGCAGGTAGTTTAGTGATGGGGCGTTCTCCAACAAATACCAAAGAAAAACTTCTGGAAACCGCGATGGATTTGATCTGGAAGAGCAGCTATGGCTCAGTAAGTGTGGATGATATTTGTAATGCGGCAAATGTTAGAAAAGGCAGCTTTTATTATTACTTTCCATCAAAAGCGGAATTAGCTATAGCGGCGATGGAAGCAGCTTATCAACACTATGAGCCTGAACTAGCCAATGTATTCAGCGCGAGTATTCCACCGGCCGAGCGTTTTGATCGTTTAGCTACTTTTATTTATGAAAAACAAAAATTCATTAAAGAACTGTATGGACGGGTTTGTGGTTGTCCCTTTGCCAGTTTAGGTTCCGAGATGGCGGGGAATGAAGACGCAATATGCCAAAAAGCAGAAGAGATTTTTCATCGGCAAGAGAGTTTTTTTATAAGGGCATTACAGGAAATGGTGGTTGCAGGTCAAATACACGAAAAGACAGACCTTGCAGCCAAAGCAGCGCAGATACGAACATATATAATGGGGCTCGTTATGATGGCACGCATACAGAATAATTTAACCGTGTTGCAGCGTGAAATTAAGCCCGGATTAATTCGTATCATCAATGCGCAAGAATCGCTAACCACCTTAGCAGTGAACGCAGACAGACAAGCTGGATCCTAATTTCAACTTGACGAAGTACTAACCTTGACTAACGTACTAACTTGACTGAGTAGCAGTGTTAAATTATTGGAGATCGAATATCAAGATGACAAAGACAACTAAACTAATGACTGATTTTAGTGTAACGGAGCTTTTGAGGGTCGCGGCGTTATTAAAGGCAGCGGCGTTATTCAGAACAGCGATGCTATTTATCGCACTAGCATCACTGTCTCTGTTTGTCTTTTCACCGTTACTCTATGCCGCCGATGCCAAGTCGCAAGCCATGCCTGTTGAAGTCACTGTGATAAAAGAGCATCCGGTGCGTATATGGAAAAATTTTTCAGGGCGATTGACCGCAGTGGATTATATCGAGATAAGACCGCAAGCCTCAGGTTTAATTACTGACGTCAAATTTGAGGACGGACAGTTTGTTAATAAAGATGATGTTTTGTATATTATTGATCCTCGCCCGTTAAAAGTAGCTGTCTCTAAAGCGAAGGCTAATCTAGTTGCCGCACGCGCTCGTTTAGACTTAGCAGACGCCGAATATAAAAGAGCGAAAAATTTGATTGAAACGAAAGTTATCTCGATGCGAATTTTTGGTGAACGCGCCAGTGAGCAGCAAGTCGCGAAATCAACCGTTGACAGTGCGAAGGCTGAATTATCACAAGCAAAAATCAACCTGGGGTATGCCTATGTAAAAGCGCCTGTTTCAGGTCGAGTCAGTCGCGCAGAAATCACTGTGGGTAATTTGGTTTCAGCAGGTTCGAACGCGCCTCTACTGACCTCTATTGTATCCAGCGAAAGTATATATGCTGATTTTGAGGTTGATGAGCAAACTTATTTGCGATACATGCAGGGCGAATCTTTAGATGCAAAAGCTGAATTTGAAATTCCAGTCGAGCTTCGTCTACAGCGCGATGAAAAGGTATATAAGGGTAAGATTCATGCGTTTGATAACCGTATTGATCCGGCGTCAGGTACGATTCGCGTTCGTGCTATTTTTGATAATCCACTGGGCAAATTACTGCCGGGTATGTATGCACGGGTTAAGTTGGGTAGTGCCAGGAAAGAAAAAATTATTTTAGTGAGCGAACGTGCAATTGGTACTGATCAAAACCGCAGGTTTGTTTATGTAGTCAATAATGAGAACAAAACCACTTATCGCGAAGTACAGCTTGGTGACAGCATTGACGGCGATCGAATCGTTCGCTCGGGCCTAAAAGCGGGAGACAAAGTCATCGTGCGTGGTCTAATGCGAATTCGACCAGACATGGTTGTTAATCCGCACGTGA